>JALVWZ010000115.1 GCA_027023115.1 Thermaceae bacterium | reverse complement strand
TCGCCCAGGGTGTAACCGGCGACCGCCGAGGCGATCTGCATGATCTGCTCCTGGTAGACGGGAATGCCGTAGGTCTCGGCCAGGATGGGCTTCAGCATTTCCTCGGCGTGGGGGAACTCCTTGTAGCTGACCGGCTCCTGACCGTGGCGGCGGCGCAGGTAGGTGGGGATGTTGTCCATCGGGCCGGGCCGGTAGAGCGAGACGATGGCGATGATGTCGTGCAGGCGCTCGGGCTTGAAGGCCTTGACGGTGTTGGTCATGCCGGTGCCCTCGAGCTGGAAGACGCCCTTGGTGTCGCCGCGGCCGAGCAGCTCGAAGGTCTTCGGGTCGTCCAGGGGCAGGTTGTCGTAGTCGAGCTCGACCCCGGCCGACTCGCGGACGATGCGCTTGGCCTCGTCGAGGAACGAGAGCGTGCGCAGGCCCAAAAAGTCCATCTTGAGCAGGCCCAGGGCCTCGACCGAACCCATGTCGTACTGGGTGACCACGCCGCTTCCTTTGGTGTCGCGCATCAGCGGCACCAGGTTGGTGAGCGGCTCGTCGGCGATCACCACGCCGGCGGCGTGCACCGAGGCGTGGCGGTTGAGGCCCTCGAGGCGCTTGGCGATTTCCAGCACCTCGCGGACGGTCTCGTCTTGCCGCATGGCCGCCTTTAGCTCCGGTATCTGCTCGACCGCCTTGGCCAGCGGCAGCGGCTTGCCAAACTGGACGGGTATCAGCTTGGCTAGTTGTTCGGCGCGCTTGTACTCGAGGCCGTAGACGCGGGCCACGTCCTTGAGCGCCGCCTTGGAGGCCAGGGTCCCGAAGGTGGCTATCTGGGCCACCTTGTCTTCGCCGTAGCGTTCGCGCACGTAGTCGATCACCTCGTCGCGACGGACGTCGGAAAAGTCGGTGTCGATGTCGGGCATGCTTACCCGGTCGGGGTTCAGGAAGCGCTCGAAGATGAGGCCGAACTCGAGCGGGTCGATGTTGGTGATGCGAATCGCGTAGGTGACCACACTGCCGGCGGCGCTGCCGCGCCCCGGCCCCACGCTGATGCCGTGGTCCTTGGCCCAGTTGATGTAGTCTTGCACGATCAGCAGGTAGCCGGGAAAGCCCATCTTTTCGATCACGCCCAGCTCGTGCTCGGCGCGGGCGAGGATCTCCCAGCTGCCCCACTCCTGGATAGTGTGTACGTTGGGCAGGAAGTCGGCGGCCATGCGGACGGAGCGGTCCAGGCGGGCCAGCTGCAAGATTACCTCGTCGTCACTGGCGGCCGGTTCGATCTCGAGCTTGCGCAGATAGGCGCGGTAGAGGGTCATGTTGACCCGGTCGGGGTAGCGTTCCAAGAGCCCCTTGAAGGTCAGCTCGCGCAGGTACTGGTTGTCGTCGCGCCCCTCCGGCAGCGGGTAGCGGGGGATGCGGTAGGTCATCTTGTCGCCCACCGGCAGCTCGACGTTGCACATCCGCGCTATCTCGACGGTGTTGTCGAACACCTCGTCGGGCCACTCCGCCAGCGCCTGCTTCATCTCCTCGGGGGTCTTGACGTAGAACTCGTCGCAGGGGAACTTCCAGCGGTCCTCGTCGTCGAGGGTGCTCTTCGACTGGATGGCCAGCAGCACCTCGTGGGCTTTGGCGTCTTCGCGGGAAACATAGTGGCCGTCGTTGGTGGCGACCATGCCCAGGCCGTACTTGCGGGCGAACTCGCGCAGTACGGCGTTTACTTTCTTGTCTTCCTCGAGGTTGTGGTCCTGAATCTCGATGAAGTAGTCGTCCCCAAAAATGCGCAGGTACTCGTTGAGGCGCTCCTCGGCCAGGTCGAGCCGGTCGGCCAGGATGAACTGCGGAATCTCGGCGCCCAGGCAGCCGGAAAGGGCGATGATGCCCTCGTGGTGCTCGGCCAGGATTTCGCGGTCTATGCGCGGCTTCATGTAAAAGCCTTCCAGGTAGGCGCGGCTGGCGAGGCGCACCAGGTTTTGGTAGCCGGTAAAGTTCTTGGCCAGCAGCGTCAGGTGGAAGTAGCCGCCGTCGAGACCCTTGCGCATGGTGCGGTCGAAGCGGCTCTCGGCGGCCACGTAGGCTTCGTAGCCGATGAGCGGCTTGACGCCGGCGGCGGTCGCCTTCTTGTAAAACTGCACCGCCCCAAAGAGGTTGCCGTGGTCGGTGGTGGCCAGCGCCGGCTCTTCGGGGGAGGTTTGTTTGACCCAGTTGATGAGCTCGTCGAGCTTGGCGGCGCCGTCGAGCAGCGAGAACTGGGTGTGCTGGTGCAGGTGAGCGAACTTCATGGGGCTAGTTTACCGGCCCGGGGTTCGGAATGGATGACAGCCCGCCTCCTCGATTCACGGTCGCGTTAGCCAAAGGGAGCGCGAAAGGGAGTGCGTCACCTTACCAAGAAGCCGCCGCCTTGAATTGCTCGGATTCTACGAGCCGCAGGAACCGACCGCCGGATGATTTTCGCTCGACCCTGATGACTATTCCTCGTCGCACCAGCGAAAGCTGGGACCCAGGACCAATCCAGGAATTGGCATGGAGGTGCTGCACCGACTGCGGAAAGCTGGAAAGCTCCCTCCCCCAGGGGGAGGGAGGCTCGTTTTGCTACAAGCCACAGACCACACGCCATAAGCCACGCGTCCCTTTTTGGCCTCCCCCACCGGGGGAGGCGGCGGCGAAGCCGCCGGAGGGGGGTTGTTTGGGATGGTGAAACGATCCCCGGCCGGGGCAAACAGAGCTGGGGAAGCCAACCCAGGAGGGGACGCTACGCAGATGGTGCCAGTTTAGATAGCAACGCCGTCAATCTTGACTGCCCCCGGAGGGGCCTTGGCCTCGCGCTGGCAGACGATGAGGGAAAGGAGCGCCAGGGCCAGCACGAACGAAGTGAGCCGCAGAATCTTGTTATTTGTCATGAGCGCCTCCGCTTTGTGGTCCATCTTCGATAAACGCAGGACTTCTGACCACCCGACCAAGACTTAACTCATACCGTTGCAAATCGTAGCCATAGCAAGAGCTTTCGAACGAGTACAGTTTTGGATTGTCGTCAAACGTACCCCCCGCCGCCTCGCAGTTGGCCCGCGCCCAGTCGCGGGGGTGCTGGAAGAGGTAGAAGGCCACGCCTTCGGGGCCAAAGCCCTTGATATCGGTGGTCGCCCAGCCGGAGCCCTTTTGGGCGGGGTCGCCGCCGGTAACGTCAAGGTACTCATCACAAAACCAAGGATCTTGCACATCGGGATACGTCATTTCCTCTGGCGGAACCCAGAAACAAATCTCCGTAAAATACCCCCCACCTTCCACCGGCGCCACGGCGTTCTTAAGGCTGAGCTGGACCTGGGGCGTGAAGAAGTTCTGCCACTCCTCGGGGAAGGGGTGGCTCTGCTCGAAGCGGGCGGCGGCGATGAGCTTTACCTCGGGCGGCAAGGTGGGGTCGGGG
>JALVWZ010000114.1 GCA_027023115.1 Thermaceae bacterium | reverse complement strand
GGGCCAGCGGCCCGGAGCCGACGATGACGTTGCCGACCTCGTCGGTGCGTACTTCTTCACCGCGACCGCTAAAGTACTCCACCAGAAAAGCGGCGCGGGCCTGGTCGCCCGCCACCGGCGCAAAGGCCTTCAGGAACTCTTGCGGCGTCATTCTTCGATGTCCGCCAGACCCTCGCGGATGGCGTAGAGGGCGGCCTGGGTGCGGTTGTTGAGGTGCAGCTTGGAGAATATCTCGGAGAGGCGGTTGCGCACCGTCTTTTCGGAGATGCCCAGGTCGTCGGCGATCTCCTGGTTGGTGGCGCCCTGCGCCAATAACCGCAAGATCTGCACCTCGCGGTCGGTCAGCTCGGCGTGGTGGGCCTGCGGCAGCAGGTCGCGCTTGGAACGGAAATCGTGGATTATCTGCTCGGCCAGCTCGGAGTCGAGCAGCACCTCGCCCTCGTAGACGCGGCGCACCGCGTCCACCAGCGCGCCGGCGTCAACGTCTTTGAGCATGTAGCCGCGGGCGCCTACCTTGACCGCTTCGAAAACGTAGGCGTCCTGCCGGTACATGGTCAGCATGATTACCTTGGCCTCGGGGAACTCCTTGAGGATCTCCTTGGTGGCCTCCACCCCGTCCAGCCCGGGCATCTGAATATCCATCAGGATCACGTCGGGGCGGGTCTCGAGGGCGGCGCGCAGAGCCTCGCGACCGCTAGCGGCTTCGCCGATCACCCGCAGATCGGGTTCCGACTCGAGCAACGAACGCAGCCCCTGGCGGAAGAGCGAGTGGTCATCGGCGATCAGTATTCGGATCATCCCGTACATTTTATACAAAACCGCGCCGCGCGCGCGTGCTAGAATGCGTCCGGCCGCGCAGGCGGCGACAACGCTATTTCCGAGGTGTCTATGACGCATCCCAAAGCGGCGCTCAACGCCTTCTGCCAGAACAAGAAACTGCCCCTGCCCAAGTTCGAGACCCGCGGCACCGGCACCGACGAGGAACCGCTTTTCATCAGCGACGTAACCGTTGGTGAGGAGCTGCTGGCCACCGGCCAGGGGCGCAACAAGCGCGAGGCCGAACGGACCGCCGCCGAGCTGGCGCTGGAGCAACTGCGCTCCCGTCACGGCGAAGCGGAACCGAGCAAGCGCAAACGGCGGCGCAAGCCGCGCGGCGAGTCGCGGCCGGCCAACGCGGAAAACACGGCCAGCGAGTGGAACGTCTACCCCGAGGTGCTGGCCGAGGCGCTGCGGGTGGCCGAGGCCCGGCTGCCGCAAAAGGTCAAGGGCGACGTCCGCGAGGAACTGGCCCGCTTTGCCGCCGACGTTTACAAGTCGTTGCTGGAAGAGCTGGGTCTGAGCGGTTGAGCGACCGGGGGAGGTGCAGATGTTCTTACGCGTAGGACTACTGGTAGCGAGCGTGATCTTGATGATCACCGGGCTCTGGGCCGGGGTTGTGCGCATCGGCTGGGCCCTGCCGGCCGCCGGGCTGGCCCACCTGCACGGGCCGCTGATGGTGGCGGCGTTCTTTGGCACCCTGATCGCCCTGGAACGGGCGGTGGGGCTGGGCAAGGCCTGGACCTACACCGGCCCGACGCTGATGGCGATTGGCGGGCTGGCGTTCTTGTTCCACGCCGACCTGCGCTGGATAATGCTGACCATCACCGCCGGCGGCGCCCTCTATGTGGCCGTGGCGGCCTACATTTACAAGCTACAACCGGCCGACTTTACCTTCGCCATGGGCCTCGGTGCGCTCTCGCTGTTCGTGGGCGACGTTTTTTGGATGCTGGGGGCGGCGCCGCAGGTGATAAGCCTCTGGTGGACGGCCTTCATCGTCTTCATCGTTTCCGGGGAGCGGCTCGAGCTCTCCCGCTTCCTCCCCAAACCGCTCGCCGCCATCCGCGCCATCATCGTGGTCATCCTGCTGGGCCTGCTGGGTCTGGTCATCATGCCGTGGCAGCTCAATCTGGGAACCCGCCTGCTGGGGCTCAGCTTCTTGTTGCAAGCCGTCTGGCTGCTGCGCTATGACATAGCCTGGGTCAATACCCGTTACCGGGAGGGAGTGCACAAGTTCATGGGCGTGAGCCTCCTCACCGGCTACGTCTGGCTGCTGCTCGGCGGCCTCTGGCTGCTGCTGGCCGGTCTGCCGGTGCCCGCCGGCCCCAGCTACGACGCCCCCCTCCATATGGTTCTGGTTGGCTTTACCTTCGCCATGGTCTTCGGGCACGCGCCGGTCATCTTCCCGGCGGTGCTGCGGCTACGGATCCGCTTTCACCCGTCCATGTACGTTCCCCTCTGGGTGCTGCACCTCTCGCTCGTCGCCCGCGTCCTCGGCGACTACCTGGGCTCGGCGCCCTGGCGGATGTGGGGCGGCCTCTTCGACGCCCTGGCGGTGGTCACTTACTTTGGACTGGCCATGCTGGTAACCCTCTACGGACCCGAACCCGCGCAGGCTAGTAAATGAACTCGCGGATGTCGTAACGGGCGGCGCGCGTTCCCAGGGCGCGAATCTGCAAGGTCAGCCTTTGCAGCTCGGCCTCTACTTCCTCGCTGCTCATCGGGGTCAGCCCGGCCTCGAGCCGGTCGCGGGCGTACTGCGAGGCGGGGTGTTCTATGAATGGCGAAAGGTAGACCAGGTCGCTTTCGTCGAGCGGCATCTGCGCCAGCGCGTCGATGGTTGCGGCGGCGTGGCGGGCGGCGTACTCGCGGCCGCCGACGCCGACCATGACTATCAGCCCCACCGATACCGCGGCCGCCTTCAGCTCGCGCACGAACTCTGTCAGCTCGGCCGCCGAGCCGGGCTTGTTGAGAAACGCTAGCAACTCGTCGAGCCCCGTTTCCATGCCCACGTAGACCCGCCGCAGGCCCAGCTGGCGCAGCTCGTTCCAGTCGGCGGGGTCGTGCCGCTCGCCGCTGTAGAGGTCTACGAAGCTATAGACGGCCCGGTTCGGAAAGACCTCGCGCACCGCTTCGAAGATGGGCAAAAGCCGCGACCGGGACAGGGCCAGGGCGTTGCCGTCGCCCAGGAACACGCCCTTGCGCAGCAGCAACTGCCGACCCAGAAACTCGCGCACCGCCAGGGCGTGGTGGCGTAGCTCGTCCGCGTTCTTGGCGTGGAAGGGCCGCCCCTGGTAGAAGCTGCAAAAGGTGCACTTGTTCCAGGTGCATCCCTCGGTCGCCTGCACCACGATGGAAAAGTACTGGTCGGGCGGCAGAATGGCGATGGGGCGGTAAACGGCGTCGAAGCGCTGTTTTTCGGCCATGATGCGTTCCGGCGTCCAGGGCAGGACCTCGGTGGCCAGGCGCCGGGCGCATTCCGGCTCGAGTTCGTCAACGCCGCGGCGAACCAGGCTCTGCACCTTTTCGTAAACCGCCCGCGCCTCCGCCTCCGCCAGCACGCCGCGCTCGCGCGGGCCACCGTTCTCGCGCCGCCGCCAGTGCAGGCTGCTGTCGAGGGCGCGCTTGTAGAGCACTCCGTCGTCGTAGAAAGTGTAGAGCCGCCCCTCGCGGTCAAAGCTGAGCACGTGGGCTGGGTCGGGGTGCAGCAGGGTGGAGGCCTCGCGGCACTCGGCGCGCATACACCTTATCCTGGCGCGCCGCTGATGAAATGGATGACTTTCGGGACGAACGCCGCTGAAGGGCGGTGTGGGGTCGTTTATGATATTCGGGTGGCAACCCTGAGCGTGCCCGCGAGCGTCGTAGAGCGCATTGCCCACCGGCTGGGCGAGCGGTTGCGACCGGCCCTCGAGGGCCAGGAAGCGCGCGTATTCTTCAGCGACGGCCAGGTGGTCAAGATCTACGGCCCCCACGAACGCCACCTGCCGCTCCTGGAAGCCAGGAACCTGGCCCGCGCCGGTCTGGGCGGCTGGGTGCTGGGCCACCTGACCGACGGCGAGCTGGAAGGCTACGCCGCCCTGTTGCTAAAGCGCTTTCCCGGCCGCTCCTTCAGCGCCGACCGCTACGGGCCGCGCGCGCTGGCCAGCTTGGCCGGTTTCTTGCTGGGCCTCCACTCCCTACCCGAACCAGGTACCAGCAGCTCAGCCGCGGCGAGCCGGCTTCTGGCCGAGTTCCGCCGGACGCTGGCGGACCTGCCCGCGGCGCTGGCGGCGCTAGCCGAGCTGGAGCCGCGCGTAGAGCTGACCGCCGGCGTGCCGCTGCGCTTTACCCACCGCGACCTCTGGGCCGGCAACGTCCTGGTGGCCGCGGACGGCGAGGTACTGGTGGTGGACTGGAGCCGCGCCGGCGCCGGCGACCCAGCCCGCGACCTGGCCATTCTGACCACCGGCAGCCTCAGCCTGCTCGGCTGGCGAGATTGCCTGGACGCGCTTACCCGCATCGCGCGCCGCTACCCCGACCCGGCGGCGCTATGGCGGCGGCTGGGCTTTTGGATCCCGCTGACCTTCCTGCACGATTTGCACTGGTTCAAGACCAAGCACCCCGAAAACCTGAAAGACGCGCTGGCAGACAAACTGCCCCGGTTGGAAAGGAGCTTACACAGCTTTCCCACTTCGCCGTGGTAGCCTCGAAGGGATGAAGGTTACAACGGTTGACCACCCTTTGGTGCAGCACAAACTGGCCCTCATCCGCGACAAACGCACCGGCAGCAAGGACTTCCGCGAGCTAATGGCCGAGGTCAGTATGCTGATGGCTTACGAGGCCACCCGCGACCTGGAGCTGGAAGAGACCACCGTCGAGACCCCGGTAGCCACCGCCCGGGTGAAGGTGCTGGCGGGCAAGAAGCTGGCTTTGGTGGCTATCCTGCGCGCCGGGTTGGTGATGGTGGACGGCATTCTCCGCCTCATCCCCGCCGCCCGGGTGGGGCACGTCGGCCTCTACCGCGACCCCGAAACGCTCGAGCCGGTCGAATACTACGCCAAACTGCCGCCCGACATCGCCGAGCGGCGCATCTTTCTGACCGACCCCATGCTGGCCACCGGCGGCTCGGCCGTCAAGGCCATCCAAGTGCTCAAGGAAAAGGGCGCCACCAGCATCAAGTTGATGAGCATCATCGCCGCCCCCGAGGGCATCGAGCGGGTCATGAAGGCCCATCCCGACGTGGACCTTTGCGTGGCCGCGGTGGACGAGCGCCTCAACGAGCACGGCTACATCGTCCCCGGCCTCGGCGACGCCGGCGACAGGATATATGGAACGAAGTAAGTACGTAGTACGTGGTGCGTAGTACGCAGTCCGACTGCTCGACTACGCACCACAAACCACGTACCACGAACCGACCCATGCCCAACCTCCTCCTCCGCTACCTGCAGGCCCTGGGAATCGCCAACCCCCAGGGAGGCGGCTGGTTGACGGTGGTAATCACCTTCCTGGTGGCGGCGGTCATCACCTGGCGCAGCGTGCCGGCGCTGGTCCGCTTCGCCCTGCGCGTCGGCTGGGCCGACGAGCCCAACGAGCGGCGGCTCAACACCGAACCGCTGCCCAACGTCGGCGGCCTGGCCGTCTTTGGCGGCATGACGGCGGCGCTGCTGGTGGCGCTGCTCCTGCGGCCGACCGTGCTCGACGACGTGCTACTGAAGATCGTGATCATCGTGCTGGGCGGCTCGCTGCTGGTGTTGCTGGGCTTCATTGACGACCAGTTCGGGCTGCCGCCGCTCTTCCGGCTGCTGGTGCAGGTGGCGGTCTCGCTCCTCCTCTTCGCCGGCGGGGTGCGGATAGACGCCACCTTCGGCCTGCCGCTGGACCCGGCCATCTCGCTGGCGCTGACAGTCCTCTGGGTGGTCGGCGTGACCAACGCGGTCAACCTGCTCGACGGCGTGGACGGCCTTGCCGGCGGAGTAGGCCTGATAACCGCCGTTTTCCTGCTGGCGGCCAGCGCCCAGTTCGAGCAGCGGGCCGCCGCCACCTTGCTGCTGGCGGCGCTGGCCGGAGCGGTGCTCGGCTTTCTGCGCCACAACCTCCACCCCAGCCGGATCATCCTCGGCGACGCCGGCGCCTACCTGCTCGGCTACATGCTGGCCGCCACCGCCATCCTCGGCAACCTCAAGGTGAGCACGGTCTGGGCGCTGGTGCCCACCGCCCTCTTCCTGGCCATTCCCATCCTCGACACCACCCAGGTGGTGCTGCGGCGGCTGGCGCTGCGCAAGAACCCGCTTTCCAACCCCGGTAAGGACCACCTACACCACTGGCTGCTGGGCCGCGGCCTGGACCAGCATCGGGTGGCGGTGGTCCTCTGGGCGCTGACGTTGCTTTCCGGCACCGCCGCCATGCGCGCCCAGGGGATGAACTGGACGGTAACCATCAGCAGCGGCCTCGGCGCCGCCGTACTGCTGGCCTTCGCCAGCTGGCGCCGCCGCCGCGCCGGGAGGAAGGGTTGAAGCGGGTCGTCCTTGCCTTCGGCACCCGCCCCGAAGCCGTCAAGATGGCTCCGGTCTACCTGGAGCTGGCCGCCCGCGGCGACCTGGAAACGGCCGTGCTGCTAACCGGCCAGCACCGCGAGCAGCTCCAGCAGGCGCTCGCCACCTTCGCGGTGCCGGCCGACCGCAACCTCGAGGTCATGACCGAGCGCCAGCAACTGCCCGACCTCTTTGGGCGCATCGTCCCCGCCGCCGCCCGCGCCCTGAAAGACCTGAAGGCCGACTACGTGCTGGTCCACGGCGACACCCTGACCACCTTCGCCGTCGCCTGGGCGGCGTTTTTGGAAGGCATTCCGCTGGGCCACGTCGAAGCGGGGCTGCGCAGCGGCAGAATGGACGAACCCTTTCCCGAGGAGGCCAACCGCAAGCTGACCGACGCGCTGGCCGACCTGGCGCTGGCTCCCACGCCGGCGGCGGCGCAGAACCTCAAGAAAGAAGGGTTCGACCCGGAGCGAATCGTCGTGACCGGCCAGACGGGTATCGACGCGATTCGCTACGCCGCCGCCCGCGGCCGCCTGCCGGCGGGATTGCCCCCGGGACCCTACGTGACCGTTACCCTGCACCGGCGCGAGAACTGGCCGCTCCTTAGTGGGCTGGCGGCGGCGCTGGCGCGGGCGGCGCGGGAGTTTTCGAGCCTGACCTTCGTCTACCCGCTGCACAAGAACCCGCTGGTGCGCGAAGCGGTCAGGCCGCGGCTCGAGGGGGTGGAGAACTTCGTCTTGACCGAGCCCCTGCCCTACGCCGAGATGGCGGCGCTGCTGGCGGCCAGCCGCCTGATAATCACCGACTCGGGCGGCCTGCAGGAGGAGGGAGCAGCGCTGGGGGTGCCGGTGCTAGTGGTGCGCAATGTCACCGAGCGGCCCGAAGGAGTGGCGGCGGGCGCCCTGCGGCTGGTGGGCAACGACCCGGACGGTCTCGAGCGCTCACTGCGCCAGGTCCTCGAAGACCCTGATTTGATAGCAAGCATGGCCGCCGCGCCCAACCCCTACGGCGACGGCCGCGCCGCCGCGCGGGTAGCCGCGGCGGTAGCCTGGCGGCTGGGACTAGCGGAAAAACCGCGCGACTGGGAGCCGTAAGGCGCGGGATGGTGGTTCTCTTTGCGCGCCTTTTCATTCCTTGCCTGACGAATACGCCGCCGCAACGAAACCACCAGGCCCGGCTAATCTGCCCTACCTGCCTCGGAAACGCCACTTGACAACCACCCAGGCCGCCAGAGCCGCCAAACCCAAGAGCCCGGCGGCGGCGCGACCGCCAAGGGCGTCTATCAGCCAGCCGGTCAGGTAAGCGCCGGGCGGCCCCGAACCCAAAAGCGCCAGCATGTAGATGGAAATCACGCGCCCGCGCAGCTCGTCGGGAACGGCGGTTTGGATCAGGGTGTTGGTGCTCACCAAGGTGAGCACGGTGCCAAAACCGGCAAAGCCCATCACCAGCGCCACCGCCCAGGTTCCCAGCGGCGCCGCCAGCGCCAGGTAGGAGGCGGCCAGAATGAGCACCCCCAGGTCTATCCGTCGGGGAGAAAAACTACCGATTAGCGCCTGTCCGAACGCACCCAGCAGTGCGCCGGCGCCCATGGCGCTCATGACGGCGCCGTAGCCCTCGGCATCCAAACCAAGGACCAGCCGCGAGTAGGCCGGCACCAGGGTCTGCGAGTTGATTACAAAGGTTCCCACGAGAAATATCAGAACGATTACTCCCAGCACCTCGGGGCTGCGGCGAACGTAGCCCAGGCCCTCGCGCAGCTGCAACCGCCAGTCGTGGCGGCCACCGGCCGCCGCCAGCCCGCGCGGTACGAAGCTGAGAAAAAGCAGCATCGGCAAGAAGGAGAGGCCGTTGACCGCGAACGCCCAGCCCATGCCTAAACGGGCGATGAGCAAGCCGGCCACCGCCGGGCCGGCCAACCGCGCCACGTTGAAGCTGAACGAGTTAAGGGCAATGGCGCCTGGGTAACGCTCGCGGGTGGCGAGTTCTACCGTGAAGGCCTGCCGCGTCGGCAGGTCGAAGACGTTGGCCAGGCCGTAGAGGGTGGCGAACACCAGGATCCAGCCATAGCTGATCGCCCCCGCGAAGATGAGCCCGGCCATCGCCAACGCCAGCGCCGCCATGGTGGACTGGGTGACCCGCAGGAGCGTGCGCCGCGGCACCCGGTCGGCGAGCACGCCCGCCGGCAGGCTGAATAGCAACGAAGGCGCGAACTGCAAGGCCACCACCAAACCCAGCCGTTCCGCGGAGCCGGTCAGCTGGATTACCAACCAGGCCTGCGCCGCCGACTGCATCCAGGTGCCCAACTGGCTGATGAAGAGACTGAGCCAGTAGTTTCGGTAGTGGGGGTCGCGGAGCAGCTCGAGCGCCGGCACCCGCTCAGCATACTAGAATACTGACCCGTCAGTCAGTAACCGGCCGGCACCCACGGCCGACCGGTTGGGTAAGCGGCGTTAGCGTTTGGCGCGCGGTCGGTTGAGCAGAACCGCCAATGCCAAGAGTGCGAAGCCGGCACCGTTTGCCGCCAGCAGCGGCCAGAAGAGGGCCACGCCGGCGGTGAGGAGCAGCACCCGCTCGAAGGGCGTGGCCAGCGTGAACATGTAGCCCTCGAGCGCCGCCGCGAACGACCACAGCCCGAGCAGACCGCGGGTCAGGTCGATGGCGATATGCACCGGCGCACCGGTGAACATGATCCCCGGCGCATAGACCATCAAAAGCGGAATCAGGTAGAGCCCCTTGGCAAACTTCCAGGCCTGCATGCCCGCCCGCATGGCATCGGTTCCGGCCAGGCCCGAAGCGGCGTAGGCCGCCAGCGCCACCGGCGGGGTCACGTTCGAGTCCTGGCTGTACCAGAAAACGACCAAGTGGGCGATTATCAGCGCCACCCCCAGGTCCTGCAGCGCCGGCCCGGCCAGTACCACCAGCACGATGTACGAAGCGGTAACCGGCAGCCCCATGCCCAGTACCAAGCTGGCCAGCGCCACCAAGATGAGCGCCAGCAGCAGGTGGCCGCCCGAGGCCGACACCACCAGGTGGCTGAACTTGAGGCCCACGCCGGTCAGACCCACCACGCCCACGACGATGCCGGCCGCCGCGGTGGCCACCGAGACCGGGATGGCCGCCTTGGCCCCGCTAATCAGACCGCGGGCGAACTCCGCTACGTTCAGTGGGCTGTAGGGGCTGAGGGTGCTGGCGATGGTCATCCCCACAACCAGGTAAAACTGCCAGAGGGCAAAGCCGCGGCTGGGCTGAAAGCCGATGTAGAGCAGGTAACCCATCGCCAACAGGTGCAGGAACACGTGCACCATACGGCCGGTCTTGGGCCCCGGCTTGGGGCGCAAGTTGCTGGCCAGGATGATCGAGAGAACGCCGATGAAGCCCACCTTCATGGCGCTGACGCCCTTGAAGAGGTAATAGACCAGGATGAACAGGGGGATCAGATACTGCCAGCCCTCGAGCATCACCTTGCGGGCCGAGGGCAGCTCTGCGGCCGGCATTCCCTTCATGCCGCGCTTGGCAGCGATCAGGTCGACGAATAGATAAACCGTCAAAAAGTACAAAATAGCCGGGACGATCGATAGTTTGACGATGGTCAGATAGGGCGTCTTGGTGTATTCGGCGATCAGGAAAGCG
This sequence comes from Thermaceae bacterium, assembly GCA_027023115.1. GTDB lineage: Bacteria > Deinococcota > Deinococci > Deinococcales > Marinithermaceae > Oceanithermus. The sequence continues at coordinate 4,028 of JALVWZ010000114.1, read as the reverse complement.
CCCGCGCCCATGATCGGCGGCATGATCTGGCCGCCGGTGCTGGCCGCCGCCTCCACGCCCGCCGCTTCCTCGGGGCGGTAACCGAGCTTCTTCATAAGCGGGATGGTAAAAGCTCCGGTGGTGACCACGTTGGCTATGGCCGAGCCCGAAAGCGAGCCCATGAAAGCGCTGGCCACCACACTCGCCTTGGCGGGGCCGCCGCGGCTCTTGCCGGCCAGGGCGTAGGCCAGGTCTATGAAGAACTTGCCGGCGCCGGTGGCCTCCAAAAGCGAGCCAAAGAGGATGAAGATGAAGACGAACGTCGCCGCCACGCCAATTGGCACGCCAAAGATGCCCTCGGTGGTCAGGTAGAGCTGGCTAACCAACCTTTCGGTGTTGTAACCCTTGTGCGCCAGCACCCCGGGCATGTGCGGACCAGCGTAGGCGTAGACGATGAAGAGGGCGGCGATGATGGTCATCGGCCAGCCAATGGCCCGGCGCGAGGCCTCGAGCACCAGGATGACCGCCACGATGCCCATGTAGATGTCGCTGGGCTGCCACCAGCCAAAGCGGTCGATGATGTCGTTGTAGTTGAAGTAGATATACCCCCCCATGGCCAGACTGGCGACTATCAGGGCTCCGTCGACCGTCCAGCGTAGCCAGGCAGGCCAGCGGTCCGATACTGGAACCGTCAGAAAGAGGAGGATCAGGATAAACGTTAGGTGTATCGAACGCTGGTAGATGGCCGTCATTGGGGCGTAACCAGCGGTGTATATCTGGAACGCCACCATGAGCAGCGCCACCAGCGCTACCAGGCTGCTCAACCATCGCTTCACGACTTACCTCCCGCCACGGCAGCGCTTCCCCCACCAACCCCAAATACGCGGCTTTTTCAGCACGTCGAAGCGGGCCCGCTTGTGGGGCGCCAGCTTGGAGAGGTCGCACTTGAAGTCGCCCGCTATCAGGGTGTGGTGGATCCCCGGGCTGCCAATACGCAAAATCAGGCCGTTGGAGGGCTCATTGATGTCTACTATCGCCACCGCGTGGTTCTTTTCGGCAACCGTCCGCCCGCGACCGGCAATCTCGCCAAGGCCGGCTGCAAACCACTGGTTGTGGGTCTCCATCAAGACCAGCTCACCGTCACGGATGACGAACACCTCGCGTACGGGAATGGCCGAAACCGAGTGGATCCAGGTGAGTTCGACCTTCTCGCCCTCATGAACGGGCACCCGCAGCTGGCCAACCCCCGCGACGTCTACCCGCAAGAACGTGGTTGGCCAGAGGAGCGCCCAAACAAGAAAGAGCAGGGCCCCCACCACCACGAGGATTGCGGGAACCCTGCGTTGCATTCGCTTACTTGGCCGGCTTGAGGTTGTCGGGAATCTTCAGACCCAGCTCTTCGTAGTACTTGATCGCACCCGGGTGCAGCGGAATGAGGGTGGCCTTCAGTACGTACTCGGGGCTGATCGTCTTACCGGCGGGGTGAATCTTGCCGAGCTCGTCCACGTGCTCGAAGAGAGCCTTGGTGAGCTGGTAAACCAGCTCGGGGTCTTCATCGGCGCGCACGAAGAGGACGTTGGGGGTGCCAACGGTCAGGCAGTCCTTGTCCTGGCCCTTGTAGGTGCCGGCGGGGATGGTGAACGGCTTGTAGTAGGGGTTCTCCGCCGAAACCTTGGCCTGCTCCTCGGGGGTCATGCAGATCAGGACCATGTGACGGGTGGTCGAGAGGTCCACCAGCGAACCGGGGCCGAGGCCTACCGACCAGGAACCGACGTCGATGGTGCCGTCTTTGAGGCCCGAAACCTGCTCGGCGAAGGAAAGGCGGAACTCCTTGAAGTCCTTGCCCGGAACGTAACCGAGGGTCTTGAGGATGGCCCGGGTCATCACCGCGGTACCGGACCCGGGAGCGCCGGTGGAAACGCGCTTGCCCTTGATGTCGGGGATGGCCTTGATGCCGGTGTCGGCTACGGTCACGAACTGCCAGGCGTTCGGGTACATGGCGCCGATGGCCAGGATGGGCTGCGCCCTGCCCTTGAACTTGCCTTCGCCTTTGTAGGCCTGCACCACCACGCCGCTGGTGCCCAAAGCCGCCTGGGCCTCGCCGCCCGCCACCAGGCGAACGTTCTCGACCGAGGCGCCGGTCACCTCGGCGCTGGCCTCTACGCCGGGAACGTAGTCGGTCCAGACCTGGGCGATGCCGCCGCCGAGCGGGTAGTAAACGCCACCGGTGCCACCGGTAGCCAACGAAATACGCTTGACCTGCCCGAACGCCAAGCCGAGCGCGAGCAGTCCTGCCAGAGCCAACAAACCTTTTCTCAACTTCATACTTCCACCTCCATACGTTGCATGTTTTCCCGCTTACATCGTACGCATTGCGGGCCACGTTGTCAAAGCGCGGCAGCGAAAAAGCGCGATACTTTCGCGCGATGCGGCCGCTCTAAGTGAATACCAATCCCTGCGAATTAGTAATCTTACCGTGGTAAAGGAAACCCACCTGTCGCAACGCCGCCTGCATGTCGAAGGGGGTCAGGGCGCTCACTCCGTCGGCCGGCAGGACCACCTCGAACCAGCGCAGCGCCGCCGAGCCGGCGGTGTGCAACACGCAAATGTTGGCCACCGTGCCCACCACGACCACCTTCTCTATCCGCCAAAGGCGGAGAAGGTGCTCCAGCGGCGTGCCGTAGAAGGCGTCGTAGCGCAGTTTATGAATGCGGGTTTCGCCCGGGAGCGGCTCCAGCTCGGCCACCACCTCGGCGCCCCAACTACCGGCTACCGCGTGGCGGGGCCAGATGGCAAACTCGGGGTCATCCGGTTGGTGCCAGTCCTGGGTAAAGACGACGCGCGCGCCCGCTTCTCGGGCCCGCTCTATCAGGTTGCGAATGATGGGCACGGTCTTGGGAGCGTCGGGGACGAAGAGGGAGCCTTCGGGGTGGACGAAGTCGTTTTGCATGTCCACCACCAACAGCGCCGTCCGCGCCGCCGGCAGCTCGACGTGCTCGCTGATCTGGACCTCGGGAACCTCTACCGTCATCTCCCCGCCTCCCGATTATAGTTTGCCAAAGCGCTTCGCCAGCCCCCAAGCGCCCGGCAACAAGCCCGCCGCCAGGGCGGCCTTGAAAAGGTCACCGGCCACGAACGGGTAAACGCCCAGCACCAGGAGCTGCACAAGGCCATGCGCCCGGCCGCCGAGCGCGCCCCAAACGGCCAGACCAAGCAGGCCGCCGGCATAGATGAGCGCACTGGCAACCAGCATGGCCGCGAACGAGCTGAGTGGGTGGCGGTCCGCCGCCCAGCGCTCTACCGTGTAACCCACCAGCCAGGCCGCCAGCGGGAATGCCAGCAGGTAACCACCAGTAGGGCCCAAGAGCCAGCCCAAGCCAGCGCCGCCGCCGGCAAAGACCGGCAACCCGGCCACGCCCGCCGCCAGATACAAAAGCATTGACCTGAACCCACGCGAGCCGCCCAGCGCCGCGCCGGCCAGCAATACCCCCAAGGTCTGGCCGCTGACCGGCACCGGCGTGAAGGGCAATCGCACCGAAATCTGCGCCAACAACGCTACCAGCAGCGCTCCTCCAACCAGCAGCAAGGCGCGCCGCAGGGGCGTGCTGGGCTCGAGCACCAAAGTTGCAAAAGTCCTGTAGCCATCAGCTCTCAACGTACTAGTGTTCACGACCAACCTCCTATCAACTCCACGTCACCGGCGGTAACGCGAACCCGCTTCCTCTTGGACGTCTTGACGACGAGCGCCCCGTCCGCCTCGACCGCCTCGGCTATTCCGGCAACGACCTTGCCCGGCGTGACTACGCGCACCTCGCGCCCCAGCGTGACGTTGCGGGCCCGCCACGCTTCCAGCACCGCGACCGGCTCCGGCAGACTGTCGTAGAGGCGCTCGAAAGCGGCCAGGAACCGGGCCAGCACCCCCACCCGCTCCCGGTCTGCGAACTCGGCCAAACCGGCCGCGCCGGCCACGCGCGGCGCGGCAAAGTTGAGGCCCACCCCCAACACCAGGTAGCGCACCTCTTCGCCCACCAGCTCCGCTTCGGTGAGTA
>JALVWZ010000113.1 GCA_027023115.1 Thermaceae bacterium | reverse complement strand
GTAGTAAAGGAGGGATTTCATGGAGGTGGGAGGTGGGGTGTAGGAGGTGGGAGGTGGGTTTTCCTACACCCTACGTCCCACATCCCGAAACCCGCTGTCAGCTCATCGGCACCTGCGGCAGCAGCTTGCCGTCTATCCGCTCCAGAATCTCGTCCACCGAGCGGCCGGTGATGGTCAGGCCGTGGTTCTTGAGGCCGACGATGGCGCTGGCCGGGTCGGGGGCGCGGCGGATCTTCTCGGCGACCGCCTCGGCCAGCTGGTAGGTGCCACAGGGGTAGTTGAACTGGGTCGACTCGATGCCGTCCATCCAGGCGTGGACGTGGATGATGGCGTTCACCTCGGGGTGCTCGCGGTAGATCATCCAGTGTTCGATGGCGTCGACGCTGACCCGCTTGGGGGTCACGTTGGGTGGAACCTGGAGGATGATGGCGTTCTTCTCTTCGTCGTAGTCCTTGACCAGCAGCAGGTCGCGGCCAATCTCGCTGAGGTTCGACTTGTCAACGCCGGAGGCGCTCATCCAGTAGCGCTGGTCGTCCTTGCGGGCCGAGAGGTTGCCGTACGACAGGCCGCCAATGCCGTAGAGCCGCTTGACGTGGCGCAGGTCCTCCGGCGGCAGGATGGTCTCGATGGGGAAGGGGGCGGGCAGCAGGTCCCACTCGGCCAGCTTCTGGCCGGCGCGGTAGAGGGCGCGGGTTTGTTCGTCGCCCTCCCACAGCTCGGGCTCGAGCGTAGGCTCGAAGATGTTGTCGATCACCAGCACGCTGCAGGCGATGGGGTTGACGCGGGCGTAGACGCGCTCGTAAAAGGCCGGTCCTTCGGGTTCCATATAGTGGCCCAGCTCGAGCGTCAAGAAGTGCGCCCCTTCGCCGGGGGTGTAGGCGATCATCATGTTGGAGAGCGCCCGCACCAGGTAGGGGTAGAGGGCTTTGACCGGATCCTCGGGCATCTCCGGCAGCTCGATGATGCTGATTACGAAGGTGGCCTTGGCGCGGCGGCGGAAAGGCTTGGCGTTTTCGGGAGAAATGAAATTCAGCACCAATCGCGGCGAGTCGGGATTCTCGGCATAGGCGTAGCCGTTTTTTATGAAAACTTGCTTCAGCTCTTCGGCGAAGGTTTGCAGGCCCGGCGTCGGTGTGCCGTTGAAGGTGAAAATGGCTTCGTCTTTGCGTTGCATGCTTCCTCCTCATTACTAGTTTAGCGCCTCATGGCGGTCAATGCGGGCAGGCTGCACTATGAGTTAATATCCGATGAATAAGGCAAAAATGGCGCATTTTGGCTTCCTGCGGTACAATCGGGGACGTGAAGGCCCTCAAGCCCCACCTGCTTGCTCTGCCCGACTATCCCTACACGATGGCCCAGGCGCTGATCAAGCTGGATCAAAACGAAAGCCCCTACGGCCTGCCGCCGGAGTTGAAGGCCGAGCTCTCCGCGCGCCTGGCCGAGCTGCCCCTCAACCGCTACCCGCAGATGCACGCCGAAGCACTGGCCGAGCGCATTGCCGACTTCGAAGGCTGGCCCGCGGAGGGAGTGGTGGTGGGGCCGGGTTCCAACACCATCATCTTCGCACTGGTGGCCGCCGCGCCGCGGGTGCTGGACGTGAGCCCCTCCTTCGTCCACTACGCCCACTCGGCCCACCTGCTCGAGGCCCCTTACCAGGCGGTGCCGCTGGGTCCCGACTTCTCGTTGCCGCTGGAGGAATTGACCACGGCGCTAGCCGCTGACCCGGGCGTTTTCTTCCTGCCCAACCCCCATACTCCCACCGGCGCGTTCTTCGCGCCCGAGCGGGTCAGCAGCCTTTGTCAGGCGGCCGCCGCCGGCGAGTGGTTGATGATCATCGACGAAGCCTACTACCAGTTCGCCCCGGCCGATCTCAAACGTCAGGCGCAGGGGCAGGAGCACGTTGGCATCCTGCGCACCTTCTCCAAGGCCTGGGGGCTGGCGGGGGCCCGCGCCGGCTACCTGCTGGCCGCGGCCGAGGTGGCGCGGGTGGTGCGCAACCTGTTGCCGCCCTTTGGCGTGCCGGCGCCGACGGCGCTGGCGGTGGAGCTGGTGCTGGAGCATCCCGGCTACGTCGCCGAGGCGGTGGAAAAGGTGCGGCGCGAGCGCGAGCGGGTCTATCTCGAGCTCAAGGCCCACCCCACCTGGAAGGCCTACCCCAGCCACACCAACTTCCTGTTGATCATCACTCCCGACGCTGCAGCAGCCTACCAGGGGCTCTTGAAGCGGGGCGTGCTGGTGCGCCGGCAGGACCACATACCCGGCCTCGAGGGCGCCATTCGGGTAACCATCGGCACCCCGGTCGAGAACGACGCCTTCCTGCAGGCCGCTTTCGATATCGCCAAGGAAGAACGCGAAAAAGAGAAGGAGCCGGAAGATGCGACAGGCGAAGATTGAGCGCGTCACCAGCGAAACCGAAGTAACCGTAGAACTCGGCCTCGACGGACCACCGGGCGGCGAGCTGGCCACCGGCCTGGCCTTTCTGGATCACATGCTGGCCCAGTTGCAGCGCCACGGCCGCTTCGCGCTCAGCGTGAGCGCCCGCGGCGACCTGGAAGTGGACGTTCACCACCTGGTCGAAGACGTGGGTATTACCTTCGGTAAGGCCCTCAAAGAAGCGCTGGCGGACGGCCGGGGAGTGGAGCGCTACGGCAGCGCCTTCGCCCCCATGGACGAAACGCTGGCGCACGTGGTGCTCGACCTTTCCGGTCGCCCCTACCTGGGATTCGAACCGGAGCGGCTCGAGGTCGAGGGCGAGGCGGGCGGCGTGAACGTCTACCACCTGCGCGAGTTTCTGCGCGGTCTGGTCAACCACGCCGGCCTGACGCTGCACCTGCGCGTTCTTTCCGGGCGCGAAGCGCACCACGTCATCGAGGCCTCCTTCAAGGCGCTGGCGCGGGCGCTCTACGCGGCCACCCGCGTGACCCGCGAGGACCTGCCGAGCACCAAGGGAGTCCTCTAGGCGGTGGCGGCGGTGCAAACCCGTCTACTCTGCGCATCGGCATCAATGTTCCCACTAGCGGGCAGTCTTCTCCCGCTCCTACTCCCCACCTCCTACACCCCACTCCCCACCTCCCAACCATGAACACCCTGGTCATCGATTACGGCTCCGGCAACATTCGCAGCGTCGCCAAGGCGCTGGAACACGCCGGCTACGCGGTTGCCGTTTCCAGCGACCCGCGCCAGGCAAAGCGCGCCGAGCTATTGGTGCTGCCCGGTCAGGGGCACTTCGCCCAGGTCATCGGCAACTTCCGCGCGTCCGGGTTCGAGGAGGCGGTGCGCGCCCACGTAGACGCCGGTAAGCCCTTTTTGGGCATCTGCGTGGGCCTGCAAATCCTCTTCGAGGCCTCCGAAGAGGCCCCCGAGGTAGCCGGCCTGGGCCTCCTCACCGGCACGGTGCGCCGCTTCCGGGC
>JALVWZ010000112.1 GCA_027023115.1 Thermaceae bacterium | reverse complement strand
GCTGGACGCCGCGCCTGGCTTACAAGCTGGACGCCGCCCTTCTCGAAGACACCCTGGACAGCTGGGCCGAAGGCGACAAGGTGTTCGCCACCAGGTACAGCTTCCTCAACCGCGTGCTCGAAAAGCAAGCGGCCGGCCTGCCGGCGGTCATCAGCGTCAAACCCAACACCACCCCGCTGGCCGAACCCGCCGGCGCCGGTACGGTCGAACCGCTCAGCGTGGAACTGGGCGAGCTGGAGCGCAAGGTCGAGGTGCTGGAAAAGATAGTCGAGTCGGGCGGCAAGGTGTCGCTCACCGAAGCCGACGTGGTGGTAACCGGCGGGCGCGGCATGGGCAGCGCCGAGGCCTTCGAGATGATCGAAGAGTTCGCCGACCTGCTGGGCGGCGCCGTGGGCGCCACCCGCGCGGTGATAGACGCCGGCTGGCGGCCTTACTCCGAGCAGATCGGCCAGACCGGCAAAACGGTTCAGCCGACCATCTACTTTGCCCTGGCCCTTTCCGGAGCGGTGCAGCACCAAGCGGGCATGAACAAGAGCAAGGTGGTCGTAGCGGTCAACAAAGACCCCGACGCCCCCATCTTCAAGGAATCCGACTATGGCGTGGTCGGCGACGTCCACCAGGTCTTGCCGGCGATGATCGAAGAGGTCAAGAAGCTCAAGAGCGCCTGAGCGCGCAACGTCTCCCCCGCCCGCAACATGCGGGCGGGGTTTTATTGACGAAAACTAGCGACCGTCGGCCTGAACGCCCAGGAATATCTGACTCGCCCAGTCCAGGTGCAGCGGGCTGAATACTGCACCGTCCACGGCCAGCAAAGGCGGTATGCGGCCGGGGTCGATCCGGGCGAACAACACCACCTTGGGCAGCTTTTCCTCGACAATCTGCGGCAGGTCCACGCCATAGCGAACGAAGAAGAACTCTACCCGGCCGCTATCCAAAAGCTCCGCCACCGCCCGCGCCGCCGCGCCGTCCAGCGGCGCGCCGACGAAGAGCATCGTCTGCAGGTCCTCGTCCGTGTACGACGTGGGACCCCGCGAGTCCGGCTCGAGGTCGGCGGGTTTGGCCCAGTATTCCACCATCGCCACGCCTTCGGGAAGGCCCTGGTAGATGAGCATGGTTGTTTTGGCGACGCTCTCGTGGGACGAGGCAAACGCCTTGCACTCGAAAGTCTTCTGTTTTATCCGGTAGCGGTAGCCCAAGAGACCTGGCCTCCCCTGTAAGTCGGTGGTCAACCACTCCGCTACCTGGTTCGCGGGAACGCAACCGGCGCGAGCTGCCGGCAAGAACAGGACCGCCAGCGCCAACCACACCCCCAAGAGCCACTTTTTCTTTCCGTACATGGAGCCGCCTCCTTTCGCCGCCGCCCGTTCTCGCGGCTGCGCTTCCCGGCGGTTCGCCGGGCAGAGCGCAAGATTGATTACACGACCGCTGTTTGCCTTCAGACTAGCAGCCCGGGAGATTTACGTCAAATTGGTCCAGGATGGCTCATACCTGCTATTTTCTAAAATTGCACGTCTTCATTTACGTGGCGCTCGCTACGGAGCGGCAGAGCCGCGTGATGCCGGCTAGCGGATCCGCACGCCCAGGCTGAGGTTGTGCCCGGCTGCGGTCGCGGCGGCGGTGGCGTTGAAAACGCCCTGGTAGGTAAGGGTCCAGGTGAAGCAGCAGTCGTTCAGGTCGAGCGCGAGGCCCGCCCGGCTCAGCGAGCCCCCGAGCAGGTCGTAACCCAGCGAAGGCGAAAGCCGCCAGCCGCCGGCGCAAGCGGGTAGAGGCGGCTGGTAGGTGAGCCAGACCTCGCTGCGAACCGGCCCGGCGCTGGTCCACTTTTGGTTCCACTCGGCGCGGCCGCCGTGGCCGGCGGCGCTGGCTTGCAGGCTCCAGGTCTGCTCGAGTTTAACGAGGGCGCCAGCCGCGTCGCTGCGCAGACCCCGCCGCCAACCCGCTTCCACCACCGCGCTGGAACCGCGCCAGCCGGCGAAGACGGCGTAAGCCTGGTCGTAGCCGCTCACCGTTCCGGCGGCCAGGTCGTAGCGGGCGCTGCGGGAGTAGCCGGCCCGCGCCCAGAGCTGGTCACCGAGTCTGAACTTGAACGATTCGCGCCCCCCGCGCGACTCATAGGAGTAGCGCGGTACACCGTAGGCGCGGTAAAAACCGGCTTCCAGCAAGGCCCAGTCCCCGTAGGAGACGCGCAGGCGCGCCCCGCCCCAGGCGTACACCGGGGCGTCTGGGTAGAGGGCGGCCAGGTAGGGAGCGCTCAGAGAAAAGCGCCAGCCGCCCGTCTGATAGGCCGGCAGTTCCAGCGAGCCGGACGCGCCGGCGGCCAGACCGGCGTGGGCCGCCTCGCGGCTGAGGCGAAAGAAAGGAGCGGCCCGCAGGGGGCCCGCGGTGAAGCCCTGCGAGAGGAGTACGTAAGCGGTGCTCGTTTGACTGGCGCGGTCCCAGCCCAAACCAAAGCGCAACGGCCCGTCTACCAGGTAGACGTCCGGCTCCAGCCAGGAACTCCAGGCGCCGCCCTGCCAGCGGCGCCGCGGCTTGAGGCCAAAGTGGAGCTTCTTTCCCGCTCCCTGGTAGTCGAGCGCCAGCTGCAACTGCTCGGTCTTACCCTCGTAAAGGGGCCCGCCAACGCCGCTGGCCAGCAGGGTCAGGTGGGTGCTCCAGCGGCCAAAGGCCTCGCCCCCTTGCGCGAGGGGCAGGCGCTCGAGACCAAAGTTCCATCCGGCGCCGTAGCTCAGGCGCAGCGGGAACTGCACCTGCAATGGTTTTTCGGTCTCGATCAGCATCTCCGCTTGCTGCATCAACCGCCAGCCGTAGGCCCGCAGGTCGGCCCGGCGCAGGTAAAGACGGCCGTTCGCAAAGGCGAACTCAGCCTCTTTGGCCTGCAGCTCGAGCGCCCGGCCGCACTTGCAGGGAGTGCCCCAGACCTCCCTGGCGGTAAAAACCTCACCGGCGAGCCGGCCGCCAGCGGCCCGAAAACGAAAACGCGGCGTGCTTGCCGAGACGTTGGTAAGCTCGACGGATCCTTCCAGCACCCGGGCCGCGTCCGCCTCGATAGTGGTATCGCCGTGGCTGAAGGTGGGCTCTTCCAGCAGCAGGCCGTCCCCGCCCCCTCGTAAAACGGGCGCCTGCAGCCGCCAGCCCTGTACAGTACCTGTCACCTGCTCGGCGCGCAGGGTTTGCCGGCGACGGTCATAGGTGATACGCTCGGCGGTCAACACGCCAAAACCGCCCTCCAGACAGGCCCCGCCCGAAAAGACCAGCACCTCGCCGTTTAGCTCGAACTCGGCGCCCGCCAGCGTCAGCTGCGGCTTTTCGACCTCGAGGGTTACGTCGTAGTCCCCGCAGCCGGCCGCCAGCGCCGCGCCCAGCAAAAAGACCGCGATCCAGAAGGCGCGTTTCACCCGTTTATTTTAGCTACTTATAGAGTGCGA
>JALVWZ010000111.1 GCA_027023115.1 Thermaceae bacterium | reverse complement strand
TGTCAAGCGACGAAAGACTTCGTTGCTATTTAGCAATCGATTTTCATGTGACGGATCCATACATTGGCATAACACGAGTAAGTTTGTTAAAATGCTGCCAAAGCAACCGTGCATACTACCTGAGATACTAATAGCGCTGATCTGCTCGCCTGGAGGAAATGCACTCTTCGTGCTTTATCGGTGGCAATTCGCTGGCCTCGTACGTGAGAAAGGAGGCGCGGCAAGTGAAACAAAGGCATACCGCAAGCAGAACGGCCTTCTTCAGAGTTACTCGATCGCGGGCGGTACTCGTGCTAGCAGTTTTGTTGTTTGCTTTTGCAGCTTGCAACCGCAAGGCAACAGAGGAACGCGCCTTTGGCAAAGCCGTGAACCAGGAGGACTTTAAGCCCGTTTCTTCTGACTACATTACCAACAACCCCGATTCCGCCCGTGCGCTGCAAGAGGCAATAAGCAGGAACTCCGGAGGAAACCTGGAAGAACTTATCAAGGAGGGTCGTGTTTTTCGGCAGGAGAAACATTAAACGCTACCGTCTTTGGTGAAATGATCTCTCTGGCGCGTCGGAGTAAACTAAGCAGCCGCAAACCGAGCCAGGCCTTCTTTAAGTAAGCGTTCTGCATAATGCAGCGCGGAGATCTGCTGGAGCCTCTTCACGCTTGGCGGATTAGCAACACAAAACCTAATCCGCCAAGCTCGCACGCATCAAGGCCCATCGGCGCAAGCTCTCACACCCCCCGCCGTTAACAGAGTTCTGGCAACTAGGTGTAAGGTTCGAACACGTTGTTCAAGCCACCTCCATCGCCGCGAGCTTTACCACCACTCCGGCGTCAAAAACGGGGCCGCGACGGCGGCCCCGTTCCCGAAAAGCGTCTACGGACTAGCCCTTCTTGCCTTCCAACTCCTTTTCCATCTCCACTACCCGCCGCATCGTCCGCAGGACCGCGTCGGGGTTGAGGCTGATGGTGTCTATGCCCTTTTCCACCAGGAAGGCGGCGAACTCGGGGTAGTCGCTGGGAGCCTGGCCGCAGATGCCCACCTTGCGGCGCGGCTCGTGAGCGTGTGCGCGCTCGATCAGGTGCGCCACCGAACGCTTGACCGCCTCGTTGCGCTCGTCGAAGAGGGCGGAGATCCGGTCGGAATCGCGATCCACGCCCAGGGTGAGCTGGGTCAGGTCGTTGGAGCCAATCGAGAAGCCGTCGAAAAGATCGGCGTAGGTATCGGCCAGCCAGATGTTGGAGGGTATCTCCGCCATTACGTAGACTTCCAGCCCGTCCTTACCCTGCTCCAGACCGCCTTCGCGCATCACCTCGAGCACCTTCTGGCCTTCGTCGGGCGTGCGGCAGAACGGGACCATCACCTTCAGGTTGTTAAGGCCAAACTTCTCGCGTACCCGCTTGACCGCCGCCAGCTCGAGCATGAACCCTTCCTTGTAGTCGGGGTGGTAGTAGCGGCTGGCGCCGCGCCAACCGAGCATCGGGTTCTCTTCGCGCGGCTCGAAGAGCTCGCCGCCGAGCAGGTGGGCGTACTCGTTGGTCTTGAAGTCGGAGAAGCGCAGGATCACCTCGCGGGGGTAGAAGGCCGCGGCAATCACGGCGATGCCCTGGCTCAGCTTGTCGATGAAGTACTCTTCCTTGCTCGGATAACCGCGGGTAAGCTCGTCCACTTGGCGCTTGACCCGGATGGGCAGCTGCTCGTAGCGGGTCAGCGCCAGCGGGTGCACCCGGATCCAGGAAGCGAAGATGAACTCCATCCGAGCCAGCCCCACGCCGTCCACCGGGTACTGGGACAGCTTGAAGGCCAGCTCCGGGTTGCCGACGTTGAGCAAGATCTTTGTCTTCGGCTTGGGCAGACTGGTCGGGTCGATCTCGTGCACCTCGTACGCCAGCTTGCCCTCGTAGACCTTGCCGTCCTCGCCTTCTACGCAGGAAACCGTGACCTCCTGGCCGGTCTTGAGAACCCTGGTGGCCTTTTCGGTGCCGACCACCGCCGGTATGCCCAGCTCGCGGGCGACGATGGCCGCGTGCGAGGTGCGCCCGCCGCGGTCGGTGATGATCGCCGCCGCCTCCTTCATGATCGGCTCCCAGTCGGGGTCGGTGATGGTGGTAACCAGCACCTCGCCGGGGCGGAACTCGTCCATCTTGTTCGGGTCGGTGATGACGCGCACCTTACCGCTGGCGACCTTGTCGCCTACCGCTAAGCCGCGGGCGAGCACCTTGCCCTTTTCCTTGAGCTCGTAAACGGTGAACTTGAGCCCCTTGCGCTGGCTGTGAACGGTTTCCGGGCGTGCCTGGACTATGAAGAGCTCGCCCGTGAGGCCGTCCTTGGCCCACTCGATGTCCATCGGCGTCGGCCGGTTGTGGACCTTGCTGTAGTGGTCTTCGATGGCCATCGCCCAGCGCCCCAGCTGCAGCACCTCTTCGGGTTCCAGCGAGAAGCGCTCACGCTCTTCCTTGGGAGTGGGCAAGTTGCTCAGGCGCTGCTTCTGCTCGTCGTAGACGAGCTTGAACTCCTTGGCGCCCAGCTTCTTCCAGATCAGCGAGTCGTAACCTTGGCGCAGCGTCGGCTTGTGAACGTAGAACTCGTCGGGCACCACCCGGCCCTGGACGATGTTCTCACCCAGCCCCCAGATCGAGGTGATCAGTACTACGTCACGGAAACCGGTCTCGGTATCGAGGGTAAACATGACACCGCTCGAGGCCTTGTCGGAACGAACCATCTTCTGCACACCCACCGAGAGCGCCACCTTGAAGTGGTCGAAGCCCATGTCCTCGCGGTAACTGATGGCGCGGGCGGTAAAGAGGCTGGCAAAAGCGCGCCGCACCGCTAGCAACAATTCGGCCTCGCCGTGAATCATCAGGTAGGTGTCCTGCTGCCCGGCAAAGCTGGCGTTGGGCAGGTCTTCGGCGGTGGCGCTGGAGCGCACCGCCACGTCCACCTCGTCGGTGTCGTATTTTTTGGAAAGCTCGCGGTAGGCCGCGGTTATCTCGTCGCGTAGATCGGCGGGGCACTCGGCACGGATTATCAGGTTGCGAATACGACGGCTGCGCTTGAGCAGGTCGTCGGGGTCGGACTTGTCCAGGTCGGCAAGGATCTTGCGGATCTTGTCTTCCAATCCGGCCTCGCGTAAGTAGTAGCGGTAGGCCTCGGCGGTCACCGCAAAGCCGTCGGGAACACGCACGCCGACGCTCTTAAGCTCCCGCAGCATCTCGCCCAGAGAGGCGTTCTTGCCGCCCACCAAGCCCACGTCGGCAATGCCGACTTCGGAGAACCACTTGATCCACTTCATCTTGCACCTCCACCTATTATCTTAGCGTAGTAGGCGCAAGAATAATGTCCCTGTTTATCTCAAGCTACCCGGCTCGACCGGCTCTCCCTTGGCGGCCGACTCGTAAGCCGCCAACGCCACCCTCATGGCCTCGAAGCCATCACGCCAGCAAACGGG
>JALVWZ010000110.1 GCA_027023115.1 Thermaceae bacterium | reverse complement strand
TCGCGCCGCCAACCCCAGCGCAGGTCGATCCCCAACAGCCAGCCGGAACCCAGGCGGGGAGCGGTGGCAAACCCCATACGCGGCGCGGTGCCGGCGGCGAATGAGGTCCAGGCCTGCTGTACCGCGCTTTGCAGGGGGTCGGTGCGCTGTAGTTCCGGCTCGGTAACGAAGAGCGTCCAGAAGGGCCAGACGTCGCGGGTGCCGAAAACGAAGGGCAGCTCGATACCGTGCATGCTGCCCAGCATGAACCAATGCGGGCTGACGTACTGCGTCAGATAGCCGTAGACGGGCGTCTTTACCCGGCCCGCCAGGGCGTGACCGGCGCGATAGCTGGGGCAAAGCAGCACCCGCTCGGTCATGTAGTTGTAGTAAGCCAACTTGGCATCGTGGGGAAAGCGGCGGCGGTAGTGAGCTATCACCCGCGCGGCCCGCTCCCCTTCCTTGCGACGCATGATTTCGACCAGGCCGTTCCAGGTAAACTTGCGCGGGTCTATCTGGGCGGTCACGTCCAGCTGATATTCGTTGGCGTTGGCGCCCACCAACAGCGGCACCGCGTTGACCCGGCCCTCCCGCAGGCTCTCCTCGGGCAGCCGCGGCAGAACGTAGCCGTCCACCATCGGCTTGAAGGGGCCTTCTTCGAAGTCGGCCTTGGCGCTGGAACCCAGGCTGATCAGCTTTTCCACCGGCAGCGCCCGCCAGCACTCCAGATCGTCCACGGCGCAACCGGCTTCTCGCGCCAGCTCGTTGGCTCTGGCCTCGGCCTCTTCTTTCGTGAGGACGTAGTTGCAGCCTCCCGACTCCATGATGGCCCGGTCGAAGGCGCCCGCCGCCAGCGGGCTGGTCAGCAAGTCGCAAACCGACATCGCCCCGGCCGACTCACCAAAGACGGTGACGCTTTGGGGGTCGCCACCAAAGCCGGCGATCTGGCGGCGCACCCACTCGAGAGCCGCCAACTGGTCGAGCAGGCCGTAGTTGCCGGTGCTGCCGTTGGGGTCTTCGGCCGCCAGACCCGGCAGCCCCAAAAAGCCGAGCGCCCCCAGACGGTAGTTGATGGTGACCACCACCACGCCCCGCCGCGCCAGCGCCGCGCCGTCGTAGATGGGTTCGGAACCGCTGCCGCCGGTAAAGCTGCCGCCGTGGATAAAGACCATTACCGGCCAGCCGCCCGCAGGCGGGCTGGTTTGCGGCGTCCAGACGTTGAGGTTTAGGCAGTCTTCGCTATAGTCCGGTACGTACTGGCCCAAAAGGCGGCCGAGGCGAACGGTGATGTCGCCGCGCTGGGGGCAGATGGGGCCGTAGCGCTGCGCCTTCAGCACCCCCGGCCAGCTCGCGACCAGCTGCGGCCGCCGCCAGCGCTCGGCGTGGGCGTAGGGAATGCCCTTGAAAGAAAGCGCGCCGCCCTCGAGGCTACCTTCCACCCAGCCCCCGGGCAGACGCACCCGCACCGCTGGCGCCGCCAGAACCGGCGCCAGCAAAAGCATTAGCAAGAGCAGCTTCTTCATTGGCCGGCTTCTTCCTGGCGCAGCCAGACCGTCCTTTGCGGGAAGGGAATCTCGATGCCCTCGGCATCGAGGCGGTTCTTGATGCGGCGGTTGAACTCGCGCGCCACGCCCCATTGTTCCTTGGCCTTGGTGTTGAAAAGGACGCGGATGGTCACCGCGCTGTCGTCGAGCGAGTTGACGCCGAGAAGCTGGGGTGGCTCGTCGGTAAACTTGGCCGACCACTCGGGGTCACGGTAGAAACGCTGGGCCTCGTCGTCGATCACCGCCAAGGCGTGGTCCAAGTCGGCACCGTAGGCCACCCCCACGTCCACGATGGCCCGCGCCCAGTCGCGGCTCATGACCGTCACCTGGTTGATGGCGCTGTTGGGGATGAAGTGAACCTTGCCCTCCAGGTCACGCAGGACCGTCAGGCGCAGGTTCAGCCGCTCTACGCCGCCGGCCAGGTCGCCGACTTTGATCACGTCGCCGACGCCGAACTGGTCCTCGAGGATGATGAAGAAGCCGTTGATGATGTCGCGCACCAGGTTCTGCGCAGCGAACGAGACCGCCAGCCCGGCGATGCCCGCGCCGGCGATGAGGGCGCTAACGTTGATGCCCAGGTTGGCCAGGATCAGCAATGCGCCGGTGGAAACGACGATTACCTTGGTGGTGGACTCGATGACCGACTTGAGCGTTTGCTTGCGTACGTTCTGGCGCTCGAAGTCGCTGCTGGCGGGGATGCGCACCCGCTCCGCCAACACCCCCACCAAACGGTAGGCGGCGTAGGTGGCGGCGATGATGAAGAGTATTCCCAGCCCGCGCGAGCCCATCCAACGCACCAACAACTCGCCCCAGGTGCGCAGCGGCTCGACTTTTAGGTCGTGCAGAAAAGTTACGAACGCGGCCAGCGCCAAGAGCAGCGTCGCCCACCAGCCCAGCGCCACCACCCGCCAAAAAGCGTCGTCGCGGGTGTCGGCGGTCAGCTTGGCGACCCAGCGGAAGAGGCGCGACCCGGCGCGACCAAGGTAGTAAGCCAGAACGAGGCCGAAGAAGCTGATCAGGTACTTTAGCCACAGCTGGGCGTCTTGGATGCCAGCCAGACCGTTGCCGTCCATGTCGCTATTCTACGCCGTCCAGAGCGCTGACCAGACCCGAACCGGCCATCTTGTGGGCCCGCAAAAGGGCGTTCCTGACCGCTCTGCGGTCGGAGGCGCCGTGACCGATGAACGCCGGCCCACGCACTCCCAAAAGGGGCATGGCGCCGTACTCGGCAGGGTCCATCCGCGCCGCCAGCGCCTTCAGGGCGTCCTTGACCAAAAGGCCACCCAGCCGGGCCTTGAGGCTGGACGAAAGGGCTTCCTTGATCCAACCGAAGAGGACCCGCGCCTCGCCCTCGGCCAGTTTGAGCACGACGTTGCCGGTAAAGCCGTCGGTAACTATCACGTCGGCCGCGTCGCCCAGCACGTCGCGCCCCTCGACGTTGCCGACGAAGTTGAGGCCGCTGGCCGCCAGCAGGGGGTGGGCCTCGAGCACCAGCTGGTTGCCCTTGCTGGCCTCCTCCCCAATCGAGAGCAAGCCCACCCGCGGCCGCTGCACTTCGCTCATCCGCTCGGCGTAGGCCGCGCCCAACCGGGCGAACTGCTCGAGGTGAACGGGGCGCACGTCGGCGTTGGCCCCGGCGTCTATTAGGTGCACCCGACCCGAAGGCGCCTGGGAGGGAATCTCGGCCAGAATGGCCGGCCGCTCGAACCCAGGCAGGCGACCCAAGGTGAAGAGCGCCGCGGCCATCGTCGCCCCCGAGTGGCCCATGCTGACCGCCGCTTCCGCCTCGCCATCTTTGACCAAGCGCATGGCGACGTTGATCGAGGCCTGCTTACGGCGGCGCACCTCGGTGGCCGCCGCGTGCATGTCTATTACCTCGGGCGCGTGCACCACCGGCAGGTCGCCGCCCTGCTCCGCC
>JALVWZ010000109.1 GCA_027023115.1 Thermaceae bacterium | reverse complement strand
ACAGGCTTTAGCCCTGCTTTTCATCTCCGCTTCCCTCCGGTAGGGCCTGACGCAGCTGCGCCAACAGCAGCTTGGGTTTACGAGGCGTTAGCAGCACCATCTCGCCGGTGTCGAGTAGCAGCAGTACCCCCTCACCCTGGGGCCGGCCGGCGTAGGCGGTCAGCTTGCCCAGGTTGCTCTGAAAGCGGCCCACGTAGTAGCCCGGCAGCGCGGCGCTGCCGCTGCGCCGGCCCAGGGCGTACTCCACCGGTTCAACAGCGCGGACCTTCTCGAGCAGGATGCGCCGGCGGCCGCTGAAGAAGCTGACCTCGAGCGCGTCCTTCTCGAGTGCGTAGCCGAGCCGCGCCGGCATCCACCACAGCAGCGCGACGAACGCGGCGACGACCAGGAAGACCCAGTAAGCGGAGAGGGCCCGCTTGTCGGCCGGCCCATGCGCTACGCGGTAGGTGTAGTACGCCAACAGCAGGCCCATCACCAGCAGCGCCGCCGCCCGTTGCCGGCGACCGGAAAAGTCCTGCTCGGGTTCAAAGGTCTTTTGACTGCGGCTCATCGGGGGGTTCTCCTTCGTTTTCGTCTTCCCCTAGCCGGCCGGCCTCGCGGGCGGCGCGGCTGAGAAGGTACTCAATCTGGGCGTTGACGCTGCGCAGGTCGTCCGCCGCCCACTTGGCGAGGGCGTCGTAGAGGCGCGGGTCGAGGCGGAGGAGGAAGCGTTTTTTCATGGCAAAAATCAGCCTGTAGCTCGTGGCCTGTAGCTTGTGGTTACGCGTGGAAGTTTCCACAGGCTACGGGCCACAGGCCACAAGCCTACATTTTTCCAGTCCAAGCACGCCATCTTCTACCCGTACAACGTCCCGGCATTAATGATCGGACTCGCCGACTGCTCGCCGGTGAGGACCACCATTAGGTTGTTTACCATGGCGGCCTTCTTTTCTTCGTCGAGCACCACCACGTTTTCACGCTCGAGATGGGTAAGCGCCTGCTGCACCATGCCCACGGCGGCGTCCACGATCAACCGCCGCGCCGAGATGATGGCCTGGGCCTGCTGGCGGCGCAGCATGGCCTGGGCGATTTCCGGGGCGTAGGCCAGGTGGCTGATGCGGGCCTCGATTACCTTCACGCCGGCAATCTTGAGCCGCTCCTGGACTTCCTCGGTGAGCGCCTGGGCGACGGCGTCGGGGCTGCCGCGCAGCGAGAGCTCGTGTTCCTCGGCGTCGTAGGGGTAGCGGCTGGCCAGGGCGCGGATGGCCGTTTCCACCTGGACCTGCACGAACTCTTCGTAGTCGTCCACGTCGAAGACCGCGCGGGCGGTATCCACCACCTGCCAGACCACCACGGTGCCAATCTCGATCGGGTTGCCGTGCTTGTCGTTGACCTTGAGGATCTCGGAGTTGAAGTTACGCACCCGCAGGCTCACCTGGCGGCGGCTGGCCAGGGGGTTGGCCCACCAAAAGCCGTCTTCCGTGACGCTGCCGATGTAGCGCCCGAAGAAGACCAGCACCTTGGCCTGATTGGGCTGGACCGTGAAGAAGCCGGGCGCCAGCAACAAGAACAGGAAGCCGGCAATCAGGCTCCATCCAAGCGCGCTCCAGCTAGGTTCGCTAGTGGCAGAGGCGAAAAAGAGCCAGGCTTCCCAGGCGCTAAAGAGCGCCAGCGCCAAAACGACCACCAGCATGGCAAAGCCGCTTATCTTGAAGGCCTTTCTTTCCTGAACCTGTCGCATAACACCTCCTGGTATCACAATGATATCACATTGATAACAGCCGCTGCCCGGACCGATTTAATCGGCACCCCCTGCTTGGGGAATGAGGCGATTTATCGAGTGCCAGTCAGATAGTTGCCGTCAGCCCCGACGGTGCAGAGAATGGCAGACCCTTGACGCGAGGAAGAAGGGCTTAGTGCTCGGTCGCCGGCTTGGTCGCCGTCGGGGCGGGCTGCCGCTCAAGAGTCAAGACGCCGGTGCTTTGCCGGCGCGGCGGTAAAGCGACCTTTCCCATCCGCGATTTTTAATTCACCAAAAACGCCACCGGATAGGAGCGTACAATGAACCATGCTGCGCGAAGACTTAGGGGACGGGCTCGAGCTGGCCCTGGCCGTTCCCCAGCAAGCCGAAGAGATCTACAAGCTGGTGGACGAGAACCGCGAGCACCTGCGCCGCTGGCTGCCTTTCGTGGACGCCACCAAGAGCCCGGCCGACACCCGCGCCTTCCTGGCCGAGCAGCTAAGGGCGCTGGCCGAGGGGCGGGCGTTCACGCTGGCGGTCTACTACCGCGGCGAGCCGGTTGGTCTGGTGGGCGTAAACCGCGTAGACGCCGTGAATCGGGTGGCGTCGGTCGGTTACTGGCTGGCGCGCTCGGCCACCGGCCACGGCCTGATGACCCGGGCGGTGCGGCGCCTCATAGACCTCGCCTTCGCGCACTTTCCCGTCGACCGAATCGAGATCCACTGTGCCCCCGGCAACACCGCGAGCTGCAAGATTCCCGAACGGCTGGGGTTCACCCGCGAGGCGGTGCTGCGGCGGGCGCTGCGCGCCCACGAGTTTAGCGACGACCGCGTGATCTGGGGGCTCTTGCGGGAGGAGTGGCCAACTTAGAAGCGCGGCTTGCGCTTTTCGAAAAAGGCCTCGAGGCCCTCGGCCAGGTCGTCAGACTGGCGGATCCAAGCCCCCGCCGCCGCCGCGTAGCGCAGCGCGTCTTCTAGGCCCATGCCGTAATAAGAGGCCAGCAGTTCTTTGCTGAGCGCCAGCGCCGCGGGGGAGTTCTCGGCCAGCTGCGCCGCCCACCCCAGCGCCTCGGTTACCGCTGCGCCCGGCGCCGTCACCCGGTTCGCCAGCCCCATCCGGTAGGCGTCGGCGGCGCTCACCAGCTCGCCCGAGAGCAGCAGTTCGCGGGCGTGCTTTTCGCCCACCGCCCGCACCAGCAAGACCCCCACCAATGCCGCGACGAAGCCTATTTTGACCTCGCTAAAACCGATGCGCGCCTTTTCGTCCATCATCACCAGGTCGCAGGCGACGGCCAGACCCGCGCCGCCGGCGACGGCCGCGCCGTTCACGGCGGCGACGACCGGCTTGGGAAACGTGTAGACGCGTAAAAATAGGTCGCGCAGGCGCTCCGAGTGAGCCAGGTTGGCCTCGGCGCTCTCGCTGCGTACCCGCCTCAGAAAATCGAGGTCGGCCCCGGCGGAAAAAGCCTTGCCCGCGCCGCTAATGACCAGCGCCCGCACGCCCTCGTCGTGCTCGGCGCGCTCCAGCTCCGCCAGCAGCGCCGCGCTGAGCGCGTCCGACAGGGGGTTGCGCCTTTCGGGGTCGTTGAGCGTCAGCAGGCGCACCCGGCCGTGGTCCTGGCTGAGAACCGCGTTCGTACTCATGTATTCAGCCTACCGCGCTAGCGGGCCTTACAGGGGACGGGAATGCGGGAAAAACTCCACTTGCCCAGTGGGGCGGCGCCGCCGCTGATGGCAAAG
>JALVWZ010000108.1 GCA_027023115.1 Thermaceae bacterium | reverse complement strand
CTACGAAGCCTGCCGCCGCGGTCGCCTGGCGCTTGCCGATTATCTCGGCGGCGTGCCGGGCGGCCTCGTAGAGCGAAACCCCCCGCTGTTCGGCCCACTCCGCCAGTCGCCCCACCGAGGTGGCCCCGATACCGCGGCCGGGAACGTTTATCACCCGCCGCAGCGCCACGTCGTCGGCGGGGTTGACCGCCAGGCGGGCATAGGCCAGCACGTCCTTGATCTCGCGCCTTTCGTAAAAACCCACGCCGCCCACGATTCGCGCCGGCAGATTGATGCGCCTGAAGGCCTCCTCCAGCACCCGCGACTGGGCGTTGGTGCGGTAGAGCACGGCAAAATCGCTCAGCTCGCGCTTGCGCGCCAGCCGCGCTATTTCGCGGGCTACGAAGGCCGCCTCCTCACGGTGGTCAGGAGCCTGGTAGAGGCGCACCGGCTCACCGCCCTGCTTTATCGGGCGCAGGGTCTTTTCGAGTCGCTGCTGGTTGCGCTGGATGAGGGCGTTGGCCACCTCGAGTATGGCCGGGGCGGAACGGTAGTTTGCCTCGAGGCGATATATCTTGGCCCCGGGAAAGTCCTGCTCGAAACCGAGGATGTTCTGGATGTCGGCGTTGCGAAACCCGTATATGGACTGATCCGGGTCGCCCACGACCATCAGGTTGGCCTCGTCACCGGCCAGCAGCTTGGTCAGCCGGTACTGCGCCGGGTTGGTGTCCTGGTACTCATCCACGTGGACGAAGCGCGCCCGCTGCCGCACCGCCGCCAGCGTTTCCGGGTGTTGTTCGAAAAGGGCTATCGTACGCAGCAACAGGTCGTTGAAGTCGAGGGCGTTGTTCTCGGCGAGCCGCTGTTGGTAGCGCTCGTATACGGCGGCCATCTGCTGCTTGCTAAGTCCACCCACCCAGTCGTCGGCCTCCGCTACGAAGTCGGCCAGCGACCACATCCGGTTCTTGATGCGGTCTATGATGGCGCGCACGTACCGGGGCTTGGCCTCTATTCCCAGACTACCCAGCACCTCCTTGAGTAGCACCCGCTGGTCGTCGTCGTCATAGACCACGAAGCCGGGTTTGAGCCCCACGCGCTCACCGTAACGGCGCAGTATCCGCAACCCCGCCGAGTGGAAGGTGCTCACCCACAGCTCGCCGGCGGCGCGGCCGACCATCCGCGTCAGCCGCTCGCGCATCTCGCCGGCGGCCTTGTTGGTAAAGGTGACCGCCAAGATCTCGGTCGGGTAGACTTCGCGTTCGGCAATCAGGTAGGCCACCCGGTGGACCACGGTGCGGGTCTTGCCGGAGCCGGCGCCGGCAATCACCAAAGCCGGGCCGAGAAAGTGCTTGACAGCCTCTTGTTGCTCTTTGTTGAGGGAAGAAAGGAGGTCGCTCACCGGCACGCCGAACAGTCTATCAGAACGTATGATTAGGTCATGGATAAGCTTCGTTTCGGCACCGACGGCTGGCGCGACGTAATAGCCGACCGCTACACCTTCGCCAACGTCGGCCGCGTCGCCCAGGCTACCGCCGACTACGTTCGCAGCGTCGGCGGCAGGTCAGTCGTCATCGGCCACGACACCCGTTTCTTATCGGACCGCTTCGCCCGCCACGCCGCGGCGGTGATCGCCGGCAACGGCCTCGAGGCGCTTCTTACCAAGAGCTACGCGCCAACGCCCTTTACCTCCTTCGCCGTCGTGCACCACCAGGCGGCCGCCGGGGTGATGATCACCGCCAGCCACAACCCGCCCGTCTACAACGGCTACAAGCTCAAAGGGCCCTACGGCGGCTCGGCCACTCCCGAGATCTACGACGGCATGATCAGCCGCATAGACGCCTCCCCCACCGCCGAACCGGCTGACGCGGCAGTCCAGACCTTCGACCTGCGCAGCGTGTACTACGACCACCTGGCGAACCTGCTCGACCTCGAGGCTCTGGGGGGCTACCAAGGCGCCCTCTACCACGACGCCATGGGCGGCGCCGGCGGCGGCTGGCTGGCGGGCTTCGTCAAGCACGCCGGCCTGCCCCTCGACCTGCGCGAGCTGCACGCCGTACCCCACCCCCTCTTCTACGGCGTCAACCCCGAGCCCATCCCCCAGAACCTGGCCACCCTGCGGGCGGTCCTCAGCGCCGAGAGCGACCCTGTCTTCGCCGCGGTTACCGACGGCGACGCCGACCGCATCGGCGCGGTGCTGGCGGGCGGCGACTACTTCAACAGTCACCAGATCTTCGCGGTGCTGCTCAAACACCTCTACGACAAAGGTCTGCGCGGCCGCGTCGTCAAGACCTTCTCCGTCTCCAAGATAGTCGACCTGCTGGCGGAAAAGTTGGGGCTCGAGACCGTCACCACCCCGGTCGGCTTCAAGTACATCACCGACGAGTTCCTCAAAGGGAACGTCCTCATCGGCGGCGAGGAGTCGGGCGGTATCGGCGTAGCAGGACACATCCCCGAGCGCGACGGCATTCTCAACGCCCTCTTGCTGCTCGAGAGCGTGGTCACCAGCGGCAAGAGCCTGCGCCAGCAATTCGCCGAGATCGAAGAACTGACGGGCTTCAAGCACGCCTTCGACCGCCTCGATTTGCACGTGGACAGCCACGAGGTGCGCGACCAGGTGATGGAGCGCTTGCGTCAGGACCCGCCGAGCCGCATCGGCCGCCTGCAGGTGGAAAGCGTAGAAACCCTTGACGGCGTAAAACTGCACCTCGCCGGCGGTGCCTGGGTGCTCTTCCGCCCCTCGGGAACCGAGCCGCTGCTGCGCGTCTACTGCGAAGCCGACAGCCCGCAAACCGTCAAACAGGTTCTCAAGGCGGCCCGTAAAGAGCTGGGCATCTAGCTTCTCCAGTACGGCAAGCCGTGAGCATGGGGCGGGTTCTACTCCCCCATGCTCGTTTTTGCTCTGCTGCGGCAAACTCATCTGATGCACCTCGCCCCTCAGTTTTTTACTCCACTGGCCAGCGCCAGCCAGACTGCCGATCCTGGCTAGTTGCAGCTTCCCGACACGTTGTTCACAGGATCGGGAGGGGACAATACGTGGTGCCTGGTACGTGGTGGGTAGTAGGAGGCAGGAGGTAGGAGGCAGGAGGTAGGAAGTGGAATGTAGGAGTGGGAGGTGAGTAGGCCGCATTTGAAGTGTCAGACGACGTATGGCGCTGTTTCCAAAATCCACCTGATACGATTCGCTTGCTTTTTGGCTCCCCCACCGGGGGAGGTGGCCACAGCCGGAGGGTGGGCTGTTCGTCAGTGGGTGGGATGTGGGGCCTGGACAGCAGGAAAACATGTGTTTCGTCAGATCCGAGCCAAACAGAAGGTCGTCATTCCAGCCGGGTGGGCCTCGCCCGCGCGGGCCGGAATCCTGACCAGAGCGGTCCCCGTCGCCCGCGAGTGTCGCAAGAAACAATGGTGACGACGCAGCACCCTAGCGCGACTTCCGAAACGGTCCCGGCCCCGGCTTTGCTGAGGTGACGATGGAAAATGTACGTGGCGACGGGAGAGG
>JALVWZ010000107.1 GCA_027023115.1 Thermaceae bacterium | reverse complement strand
TGCGCACCCGCCTGGCCGGCTTCGACGACGCTTACGACTTCGTCCTCTACGACTCCCCGCCCAGCCTGGGACCGCTGACCATAAACGTCCTGGCCGCCTCCGAGGGGCTGGTGGTCCCCCTGCAGACCGAGTACTACGCCCTCGAGGGCATCGCCCGCTTGATGGAAACCGTGGACAAGGTGCGCCAGACGCTCAACCCGGCGCTGCGCATCCTCGGCATCGTCCTGACCATGTACGACGGCCGTACCCTGCTCTCGCAGCAGGTGGAGCAGAACGCCCGCCAGCACTTCGGCGACAAGGTCTTCTGGACGGTCATTCCCCGGAACGTTCGGCTCTCCGAGGCGCCCAGCCACGGCGAGCCCATCGCCAGGCACGCCCCCACCTCGAGCGGGGCGCAGGCCTACGGCCGCCTGGCGGCGGAGGTGATCAGACGTGTCGAAAAAAGCTAGAGGCCTGGGCCGCGGCCTGGAGGCGCTACTTCCCAAGAGCAGCGGCAGTCCCACCAAGCTGCCCCTGGCGTTGATCCACCCCAACCCGCAGCAGCCGCGGCGCAGCTTCGACGAAAAGGCGCTGGAGGAACTGGCCGACTCGATCCGCCGTCAGGGCCTCTTGCAACCGCTCCTGGTACGCCCCCACGGCGACGGGTACGAGCTGGTGGCCGGCGAGCGCCGCTACCGGGCGGCGCAGCGGGCGGGGCTCGAAGAGGTGCCGGTGGTGGTGCGCGACCTCGACGACCGCGAGGCTTTGGAGCTGGCCCTGGTGGAGAACCTGCAGCGCGAGGACCTGAACCCCATCGAAGAGGCGCGCGGTTACCAGCGGCTCTTGGAGATGGGCCACTCGCAGGCGCAGATCGCCGCCGCAGTGGGCAAGGCGCGCAGCACCGTCACCAACGCCCTCAGGCTGCTGCAGCTTGAGGACGAGATCCAAGAAGCCCTAGCCAGCGGCGCCATCAGCGCCGGCCACGCGCGGGCGCTCTTGATGCTGCCGGAGGCCGAGCGCCCGCAGGCGCTCCTAAAAATCGTCAAGGGGAACCTGTCCGTGCGGCAGGCCGAAAAGCTGGCTGCCAAGGCCCCGCGCCGCCGCCCCCGTGAGGCCTACCGCGAGCTGGCGCGCGACATCAGCAACCAGCTTGGGTTGAAAGTCCGCTTCAGCGGTGAGAAGCGCGGCCGCCTCGAGATCTACTACTACTCCGAGGAAGAGCTGCAAGCCATTCTCGACCGCCTCGGCTATCGCGGCTAGTTGTAGGGTTTGAACACGCTGTTAACGCTCCCCCGACGCCACGGGCATCTCCCCTCGTCACCCAGCGAAAGCTGGGTCCAGGACCGTTTCAGAAGTCGCGTTTGGAGCCTTGCGTCTTCACTATTGCTTCTTACAACATCCACGAGCTATGGAGACTACTCCGGTCCGTTCTCCAGCTCGCGCCAGCCAAGGTTCGCTTGGCTGGAATGGCGAAACAGCGGTAAGTGGCCTGCGGCTTGTGGCCTGTAGTTTCGGCTCGTGACTCGTGGTGCATTTCTCCCGCCGTAGGGGCGGACCCGTGTGTCTGCCCTGTTGGTTCGTGGTACATAGTACGTGGTGCGTGGTGGCGGTGACGGGGCGGCTCGCAGCGCGTAACTCGTGGCTAGCAGGGCGGCGGCGACAGAGTCTTGGCGGTTCGTGCGGCATGGACCCCGGATCTCGGCTGGCCCGGCCGGCCTCGCCCGGGGAATCGGGAAAGGGCGGTAAGTGGTGAGTGGCTTGTAGCTTGCGGCCTGTGGAGACGCCGCCATACGTCGTTTCGCACGCTCATAATCCGCTTGCCTGCTTCCTACCTCCCACACCCCACCTCCCACCACCTACCCGCTCCGCCCCCTTCCGGACTTTGTGAACAAGGTGTAGGGAAGATACAGCTAGCCCCATCAATAGAGGGGGTAGCGCCAAGCGCCCTCGCGGTCGCTGCGGTGGACGGTCGCGCCGTATCGTTCCAGCAGCTTCAAAACGGCGGCGCTGGGGTGACCGTAGTCGTTGTGGGCTCCGACGCTAATCCAGGCGAACCGGGGGCGCAGCCGCCGCAGGACCGCGGCGCTGGTGCCGTTCGCGGCGCCGTGGTGGCTGACCTTGAGTACTTCCACCCGCTCGGGCGGCCACTCCAGGGCGAAGTGGGCGGGGGCGTCGCCGGCAAAGAAGAGGCGGTGGCCGTTTATCAGGGCGTAGAAGGCCAGGCTGCGGTCGTTGTCCGCCCCCGGCGGGCGCGGCAGCGGGTGGATGAAGCGCAGTTCGGCACCGCCGATGTGCAGCTCGCGCCCCCGCCAAACGCGCACTACCGGCACGCCGGCGCTGCGGGCGGCGCCGAGTATCTGCGCCTCCAGCGGGTCGCCGCTCGTCGGCCCTAGCGCCAGCGCGCCCACCGGAAAGGCGGCCAGCAGCGGCGCCAGCCCGCCTACGTGGTCGCTGTCGGGGTGAGTGCCAATTATCAGGTCCAGGTCGTCCACGCCCAAAGCCGCCAGCGTTCGCTGTAGGCGGGGCGCGTCCCACTCGTGGCCGGCGTCCACCAATACCTCCACCCCGTGCCGCAAGCGGATCAGCGCCGCGTCGCCCTGGCCGACGTCAAAAAACCAAATGTCGGGGCGCGCAGTCGGGCTGAGCGACGCGACCAACACCACGCTGGCGCCAAGGCCCAGCGCGGGGCGGGCACCAAGAAGGCCGCGCCACCACAAAATCAAGGGGAGCAGGCCCAGGTAGTAAAGAGAAAAGCCGCTCGCGTCCAGCCGCCCCCAGTGCAGCAGCGGAGCCCGGGCGAAGAGATGTGCCGTAGCCAGCAAAAGGGAGGCCAGGTGGTTGAAAGGCGCCGCCAGCAGCGCGCTATGGGGCAGCACCGCCTTGACGAAGCCCAGTGGCACCAGCAGCGTCGCCAGGGGAATGGCCAGCAGATTGGCAAGCGGTGATAATATTGGTAGATAGTTAAAGTAATGGAGCAGTAGGGGCAAAATCGCCGCTTCGGCGGCTAGGCTGGCAATTATCACGTCGCGGGGCCAGGCCAGCCACCAGCCCCGCGCCGGCAGCTCCTTGAACGCTAGAATTATCCCTAGAACCGCCAGGTAGGAAAGCTGGAAGGATAGGCTCCAGGCGGCGTAGGGGGCGTACAGCAGGTGCAAGAATAAGGCCAGCGCCAAAAGCGCCGCCGGCGGGGCCTCGCGCCCCCAGGTGCGCGCCAGCAGCCAGACCGCGGCCATGATCGTAGCTCGCAGCAGCGAGGGCGTGGGGCCCACCAGGGCCACGTAGCCCACCAACAGCGCCAGCGCCAGCGGGTAGCGCCAGCGCCCCAGCGGAAAGCCCAGCAGCAGGAAGAACCCCACCAATATGCCGACGTGCAGGCCTGAGAGGGCCAGCAGGTGGGCCAGGCCGGCGCGGCCGAAGGCGGTGCGCTCGTCGCCCAGCGCCCGCCTTTCGCCCAGGGTCAGGGCGCGGGCCAGGGCCGCCGCTTGCGGCGTCAGACCGGCCAGC
>JALVWZ010000106.1 GCA_027023115.1 Thermaceae bacterium | reverse complement strand
GGCTACCGGGGAGCGCAAGTTGAGTTTCAACCCGCCGGCGGCCTATCTGGAGAACGAACGCAACACCATCGCCATCGTAGACGCCTACGGTAACGGCGTGGTCTACGTGGCGGTGGCTTCGGAGCCCAAGGTGGTAAAACCGGACCTGCCTCCGGGGTTCGAGCAGTTCGCGCCTTTCTTTGGCCCGTTCGTCGAGCCGCCGCGGCGCGGGACCGGCTCCGGTTTCGTAATAGACAAGGATGGCTACATCCTCACCAACTATCACGTGGTCAAGGACGCCGACAAGATAACCATCAAGTTCCACGACAGCCCCAAGACCTTCAAGGCCAAGGTGGTTGGTTCGGTGCCGCCGCTCGACCTGGCGCTCCTCAAGGTGGACGCCCCCAAGAAACTGCTGCGGCCCATTCCCCTGGGCGATTCCGACACTATCCGCGTGGGGCAGAAGGCGATTGCCATCGGTAACCCCTTCGGGCTCGAGTTCACCGTTACCGAGGGCATCGTTTCGGCGCTGCGCACCAACCCGGGTGCTGAGAACTCGCTGATCCCGCGCCTGATTCAGACCGACGCCGCCATCAACCCCGGCAACTCCGGCGGTCCCCTGCTCGACTCGCGCGGCGAGGTAATCGGCATCAACGCCGCCATCATCAACCCCAACGGCGTTCCCCAGTTCGCCGGCATCGGCTTTGCCATTCCCATCAACCTAGCCAAGAAGTACCTGCCGCAAATGAAGGCCGGTAAGCAGATCACCGAAGAAGACGTGATCAAGAACAACCCGCGCCTGGGTGTTTCGGTGCTGCCGGCGCAGTACTTCCCCGACAAGGTGCGCGAGCGCTTCAACATTCCCGATCACGGCTTGGTGATCCAGGAAGTCGAGAAGGGCTCTCCCGCCGAAAAGGCTGGCTTGCGCGGAGCGCAGAAGTACGTCTACCTGGAGCTGCCCAACGGCAAGGAGATCCAGCTGGGCGTTGACGGTGACGTAATCGTAGCCGCCAACGGGACGCCGATTTACAGCATCGACGACCTGCGCGCGATTCTCTTCGGCCTCAAGAAGGGCCAGGCGGTGGAGCTGAAGATAGTTCGCAACGGCAAGGAAATGACCGTGCGGGTGGTTCCCGAGGTCATCAAGTAAGCCTGTACGTTTCCCGTTGCCGGCGGCCGCGGCCGCCGGCTTTTTTAGCGGGCCCGACATCCGCAGGAGGTTAGATAACTGTTGGTGCGGTCGAGAAAGAATCGCCTCGGCAGGGCCGAGCGTCTACGCCTGCTCGAACGCTTCGTTGCAGGCACAACCTTCCCGCATAGTAGGCAGCACCGCCGGTCATTTCGCGACTCACGCCGCCAGATTTCACCCCCCTTTTTTGATTAAGCCAAGCCAAAGCGTTTGCCGACGGGAAGAGTTCGGGGACCTGCGCCGCATCAACCATCAACGCCGGCGAAAGCTTCAGTAAGTAGGTGCAACCTCCCAACACGTTGTTCGCTGTGTCCGGGATGAGGCGGTGCGTAGTACGTAGTGATTAGGTTGTGGGAAGTAGGGTGTGGGAGGTGGGAAGTAGGCAGGCGGATTATGAGCGTGCGAAACGACGTATTACGGTGTTTCCACAGGCCACAAGCTACGAGCCGCAAGCCTCTTTCCAAACCCCCTCCCCGACCCTCCCCGAAGGGGGAGGGAACTTTATAGGGCGCGGGCTGTGAGCAGTGGCAGTTTTGTCAGTTACGAACCATAAGCCACAAACCACAAACCACGGGCCACGGGCCACGGGCCACGGGCCACATGCCGCTGTTTCTTCATTCCAGCCAAGCGAGCCTATGGCGCGCGCGAGCCAGTCCAGACCGGCGCGGTCTCCGTCGCTCGCACGTGTCGTAAGAAACAATGGTGGCGACGCAGAGCCCCAAACGCGACTTCTGAAACGGTCCTGGACCCCAGCTTTCGCTGGGGTGACGAGGGAAGATCCTCGTGGCGTCGGGGGTGAATAGCGTGTTCGAACCTTGCAACTAGTTAAAGCGACGACCGAAGGGTACGGCGAAGTTTCTAACGAGTGCTTATTACGCCTTCTTATGGGAAGGGAAGAGGAGTTTCGACTACAGAAACCGCAAGAAGCCCCATCGTCAACTGCCGTGGCGGACGGGGAGGGAAGGATGCTTAAGCAGGCCGGCCCGTTTTCATACCGACCAGTACTCGTCGCGCTCTGGCAGCCCGACGGCGGCGCCGAAGGCGGCCAGGCCCAACCGGTCGGGGATCTCCAGGTGGTAGCGGAAGTTCCAGAGGTAGTGCTGCACCAGCCGCGGCTCGATGCCCAGGCGTTCGCCCTCGGCGGCGGCCACCTCGGCCAGGCGACCCAGGCCGCTGCGACGCGCCTGCCGCAAGAGCTCCACAACCTCGCAAGGGGGCGGCTCGTCGGCGCGGGTGGCCCAGACCGCGAACACGAACGGCAGCTGCGTTTCGCGGAACCAGCGCATCGACAGGTCGGTAACCCGCACGCCGCTCACCGCCTCGCTGAGGTCGTGGACCGAGGTGGGCAGCTCCGTTAGCAGGCCGGCGTAGGCGCTGAGGGCGCGGTCGCCGATTAGTAACACCCCGTCGTATTCGTCCAGCGCGGTCAGATCGGCGGCCCCCGCCTCGAGCTCGGCCTTGACCCCGGAGCGTTCCAGCAGGTGCTCGAGCAGGCGCACGCTGGTGGCCGACTCGCCGGTGAGGGCCAGCCGCCGCAGCTCGTGCCAGGGCTTCTTGTGGAAGAGATTGACCGAGTAGACCGGCCCCAGCACCGCCACCGAGAAGTCGGGCAGGGCGCGCAGGTAGCCGCGCTGCTCCAGGTAGAAGTAGCTCGAGACCAGCGAGAGGTCTACGCTTCCCTCCAAAAGCCAGCGGTTTAGCTCGGTGGGCACCCCCCAGCGCAGCTCGACGCCGGCGGGCGGCTCTAGGTAGCGCACCAAGGGGGCGGTGTTGGCGTAGTGGGGGAGACCGATGCGGTAAGGCAACTCAGGCCACCTCGTCGTAGACCCGCACCACGTTGTAGACCGCGTCGCGCTCTATCGGGCGGCGGCCGGCGCGGCGGATGAAGCGGGCCAGGTCTTCTTTGCTCATCGCCCGGCCGGCGGTGGCGCCGGCGGCGGTGACGATGGATTCGGCGATCAAGGTTCCGTCTATGTCGGTCACTCCCCAGTCGAGCGAGACCTGCGCCAGCGGCGCGGTGAGCGTGGCCCAGTATCCCTTGATGTGGGGGAAGTTGTCCAGATAGACGCGGGCGACGGCCAGGTTGCGCAGGTCGTCGACGCCGGTGGTGAACTCGGTCCGGCCAAGGTTCTGCGAAAGGTTGTTGCCGAGAGGCTGAAAGGCCAGCGGGATGAAGCTCATGAAGCCGCCGGTTTCGTCTTGCAGCCGGCGCAGGCGGTCCATGTGGTCTAGCCGCTCTTCCAGGGTCTCGATGTGGCCGTAGAGCATGGTGGCGTTGGTGGGAATACCCAGCTCGTGGGCGGTGCGGTGGACTTCCAGCCAACCGGCGGCGTCCACTTTG
>JALVWZ010000105.1 GCA_027023115.1 Thermaceae bacterium | reverse complement strand
AGGCTGGACTTGGTGAGCACCTCCAGGCCGCGCTCGCGGGCGTAGCTGCCGGCGTACTCGAGCACCGCCAGGCTCTGCTCGTAGTTGGCCCGCGGGTCGCGCACGGTCGGGGTCAGGCGACGCACCGTTTCCAGGTTGTGGGCGAAGACGTCGAGGCCGCTGTCCATGACCGTGCGCACCGCCTCGCGGTCGCCCTGAAAGTCGGGCGTCAACGCCTCCACGCGCACCTCTGGCCGCCTTTCCTTGATGGCGCGGACGACGGCGGCGAACTGCGCCGCGCCGCCGTCGGGCAGGTCGTCGCGGTCTACGCTGGTCAGCACGACGTACTTCAGGTCCAGCTCGGCCACCGCGCCGGCCACGTGCTCCGGTTCGCGCGGGTCCACCCAGCCGCGCGGGTTGCCGGTGCTCACCGCGCAGAACTTACAGGCGCGGGTGCAGATCTTACCCAGGATCATGATGGTGGCGGTGCCGTGCACCCAGCACTCGCCCACGTTGGGGCAGCGCGCTTCCTGGCAGACGGTGTGCAACTCCAGCTCCTGCACCAGCCCCTTCAGGCGGGCGTAGCTGCCGCCCGTGGGCAGGGGAGCCTTGAGCCAGTCGGGTTTGTTGCGGTCCACCGGCTCCGGCCGCTGGGTTTGCACGCCGCCCTCGACCACCGGCACCTCGCGGCGCGCGCCGGTCTTGGGGTCGGTGAGGGGAATCTTCTTCACGTCCTCAGCTTACCTTTCGCCGCTCAGACTGGCCGGCGCTCTGACCGGGGCGAAGCGCTGGCGGAAGGCGGCGGTCAGCCGCTCTTTGACCTCGGCCATTGGCAGCTCGCGGCCGAGCAGCTCTTGCAGGCTGGTAACGCCTTTGTCGGCGAGGCCGCAGGGAACGATTACGCCGAAGTCGGCCAGGTTCGTATTGACGTTGAGCGCCAGGCCGTGCAGGGCCACGCCGCGCTTTACCGCCACGCCGAACGCGGCCAGCTTGTCCTCGCCCACCCAGACGCCGGCGTAGCCGGGGGTAGCGTAGGTTTCGATCCCGTAGGCGGCGGCGGTGTCCATCACCACCGCTTCCAGCAGGCGCAGAAAGTCGCGCACCCGCCGCGCCACCGGGAAGATGGGGTAGGCCACCAGCTGGCCGGGGCCGTGGTAGGTGACGTCGCCGCCGCGCTCAACCCAGAAGACGTCGAAACCCTGCATGCGGTACCAGCTCTCGGGGTGCAGCAGGTTACCGCCGTCGGCCGCCCGGCCCAGGGTGATGGTGCGGGGGTGTTCGGTGAGAACCAGGGTCGGCGGGCGGGTGCCGGCGGCGACCTCCGCGTGCAGCGCTTTTTGCCGTTGCCAGGCTTCTTCGTAGGGGGTCAGCCCCCAGTCGGCTACCGTAAACTCCACGCCTCCAGTCTACGGCGGATTGACAAACCGGCCCCGCACTGGGTTTAGTGGGAAGCGGTGAGTGAAGAGCCTCCTTTGATCATTACCATCGACGGCCCCGGCGCCTCGGGCAAGTCGAGCGTCGCCCGCCGCATCGCCCAGGCGCTGGGGTTTCCTTACGTTTCCAGCGGCCTGCTCTACCGCGGCGCCGCCTACCAGGTGCTGCGCTACGGGGTGGACCCCGAAGACGAAGAGGCCATAGTGCGCCTGCTCAGCGAGCATCCGATCAGGCTCGAGCCCAACGCCCACGGCAACCGCGTTCTCGCCGGCGGCGAGGACATTACCCCCCACTTGCACACCGCCGCCGTGGACGAGGTGGTCAGCGCCGTCGCCCGCCACCCGCGGGTGCGGGCTTACGTAAACGATCGCCTGCGCGAGGTGCCGCCGCCCTTCGTGGTCGAGGGGCGCGACATGGGCACCGCGGTTTTTCCGGAGGCGCCCTTCAAGTTCTACCTGACCGCCAGCCCCGAGGTGCGCGCCCGCCGCCGTGCCCGCGAACGCGCCGAAGGGGTGGCCGAGATCGAAAAGATGCTGCGCCTGCGCGACCGCCGTGACGCCAAGCAGTCGCAACCGGCCGAGGACGCCCAGGTGATAGACACCAGCGAGCTGACTCTGGACCAGGTGGTGGGGGCGATCATGCGCTACCTGCCCGCCGGCCTGCGCGGGTGACGGCGGTTTTACCTGAACCAGGTACAAACCAGGAGGGGTACGCCTTGACACGGCGCGGGAAATGCATAATAGTGCAAAACATGAAGGTTCGGGTGGCCAAAAAAGTTGACGCCGGAGGAGCGGGCTAGACAGCGCGCCCCATGCCTCCGGCCTGCAACTAGTTGCAGGCCGGTTCTTTTTTTGGCCGGGAGGT
The DNA here is from genome assembly GCA_027023115.1 of Thermaceae bacterium. Classification (GTDB taxonomy): domain Bacteria; phylum Deinococcota; class Deinococci; order Deinococcales; family Marinithermaceae; genus Oceanithermus. The sequence goes on along the minus strand of JALVWZ010000105.1, from coordinate 1,240 downwards.
GAGGAATGTTCGAGCAGCAAAAGCAGTGGGCCATAATAGACTCCACCCTGCGCGAAGGCGAGCAGTTCGAGCGGGCCAACTTTTCGCCCGACGATAAGGTGGAGATCGCCAAAGCGCTCGACGCCTTCGGGATTGAGTACCTGGAGGTGACCACGCCGGTGGCCTCGCCGCAGTCGGCCCGCGACGCCGCCCGGGTGGCCGGCCTGGGGCTCGAGGCCAAGGTGATAACCCACATCCAGACCCGCAAGGACGCCGCTGCTGCGGCGCTCGAGACCGGCGTCCAGGGCATAGACCTGCTGTTCGGCACCAGCGAGCACCTGCGCGCCGCCCACGGCCGCGACATTCCCCGCATCATCGCCGAGGCGCTCGAGGTGATCGCCTTCATCCGCGAGCAGGCGCCGGAGGTGGAGGTGCGCTTCTCGGCCGAAGATACCTTCCGTTCCGAAGAGCACGACCTGCTCGAGGTCTACCGCGCGGTAGCCCCCTACGTGGACCGCGTGGGCCTGGCCGACACCGTCGGCGTGGCCACCCCGCGCCAGGTCTACGCCTTGGTGCGCGAGGTGCGGCGGGTAATCGGACCCGAGGTGGACATCGAGTTTCACGGTCACAACGACACCGGCGGGGCCATCGCCAACGCCTACGAGGCGCTCGAGGCGGGCGCGACCCACGTGGACACGACCATCCTCGGCATCGGCGAGCGCAACGGCATCACCCCGCTGGGCGGCTTTTTGGCGCGGATGTACACCCTGCAGCCCGACTACCTGCGCCGCAAGTACCGCCTGGAGCTTTTGCCCGAGCTCGACCGCATGATCGCCCGCATGACGGGGGTGGAGATCCCCTTCAACAACTACATCACCGGCGCCACCGCCTTTAGCCACAAGGCGGGAATGCACCTCAAGGCCATCTACCTCAACCCCGAGTCGTACGAGGCCTACAACCCCGAGGTATTCGGCGTGAACCGCAAGCTGATCGTCGGCAGCCGCCTTACCGGCCGCGCCGCCATCAAGAAGCGGGCCGAGGAGTTGGGGCTCTCCTTCGGCGAAGAAGAGCTGCACCGCCTCACCCACCGCATCAAGGCCCTGGCCGACCGCGGCCAGCTGACGCTGGAAGAGCTGGACGCGATCTTGCGAGAGTGGGTGATGGCATGAGCGCCGCGAAGCGGCGCGGGGCTGGGACGTGGGTTGTGGGTGGTAGGTACACCACCCCGGTATCCTTGTCTCCTACATCCCACCTCCCACCC
>JALVWZ010000104.1 GCA_027023115.1 Thermaceae bacterium | reverse complement strand
GAGGTTCGAATACGACAACCGTTTCCGCAACAGCAGCCTTGCTCCACCCAATTTCCCTACCGCAAAAGCCTTTCAGCTGCAAAGCGTAACCGCCGTGCGGCAACTTCATCAAGAAAGATAGCCATTGGTTGATGGACAAAGCGCCCCTTCGGGGGCGCTCTTTTTGGGCTTAAGATGGCGCTATGGAGGTTGCGCTAATGGAAGACTTTACCTGGCGGGTCGGCGGACCCCAAGGCGGCGGCATTGAAACCGCGGCCACCCTTTTTGCCCAGGCGCTGGCGCGGGGCGGCTGGTGGGTGAGCGCCCGCCGCGAGTATCACTCGAACATCATGGGCCGGCACAGCTACCTGGACGTGCGTGCGGCGCGAAGACCAACCAAGGCATTTTTCGAGCGCGTAGACATGCTGGCCGCGCTCGACGCGGAAACGCTGGTGCGGCACCTGGACGAGGTAAAGCCGGGCGGTGTTCTGATATACGACCCCGACGCCGCCAAGCTGACGCTTTCCAAGCTGGCGATGCTCGACGGGGCCGCTTACGAACGCATAGCCGCGCGGTTAGGGGGCGGCGACCCGCTGGTGGCCAAGGCGCTCGAGATCTACGAGTCGGACGGCGTCCGCACCGTTCCCCTGGCGCTGGCGCCGCTGGCGCGCGAAATTGGCGCCGCCCTGGGGGTGGACGCCCTGACCGCCAAGAAGACGCTCAACACCGTGGCGGTGGCCGCCTCGCTGGCGCTATTGGGCTACCCGCAAGAATACTTGGCGGAGGCCCTGGCGGCTCAGTTCGCCGGCAAGCCGCAGGTGGCCGAGCTGAATCAAAAGGTGGCTGCCGCCGTCTTCGGCCGCGTCGAGCCGCTCGATAAAACCAGACTGAGCCCGCTGGAGAAGGCTGGGGAAAGGCTCTACCTGAACGGCTCCCACGCCTCGGCGATGGGCAAGGTGGCCGCCGGCCTGGGCTTCATGAGCTACTATCCGATCACCCCGGCTACCGACGAGCCCTTCTACCTGGAAGCCCACCCCGAAGCGGAGGTGGTGGTGGTGCAGGTAGAAGACGAGCTGGCGGCGGTCAACATGGCCATTGGCGCCTCCATGGCGGGCGCGCGGGCGGCCTTGACCACTAGCGGTCCCGGCTTTGCCCTGATGACCGAGGCGCTGGGCTTTGCCGGCATTACCGAAACCCCGCTGGTTATCACCCTCTACCAGCGCGGCGGACCCAGCACCGGCCTGCCGACGCGCACCGAGCAGGGCGACCTACGCTTTGCCCTCGGGGCCGGCCACGGCGACTACCCGCGGGCGGTGCTGGCCAGCAGCTCGGTCGCCGGCGCTTTCCACGACGCGGCGCTGGCGATGAACGCCGCACAGCGCTTTCAGATGCCGGTGATTCATCTGATGGACAAGTACCTGGCCTCAACGACGCGCACGGTCGAGCCCTTTGACCCGGCGTCGGTCCAGCCCGACCCCGGCGTTAACGCCAAGGAAGCCAGCGGCGTCTTCCCGCGTTTTTCGCTGAACGCCCCCGGCGGCGTTTCGCCGCGCCTACCGGTGGGGGCTCCCGGTGCCGGTTACTGGATAACCTCCGACGAGCACGACGAGATCGGCCACATCACCGAAGACCCGCGCCTGCGGGAAGCGATGATGGAAAAGCGCGCCGCCAAGCTGGACTCGCTGGCTGAGTGGCTGGGGCCTGAGGAGATGTACCGGGTCTGGAACCCGGAAGCCGGGCTGCTGGTATTGGGCTGGGGTTCTACCGAAGGAGTGGCGCTCGAGGCCATGGAAGGTCTTGACGTCGGCTACCTGCAGGTGCGCTTTTTGCTGCCCTTCCCCAAGATAGAAGAGATGCTTGAGGGGCGCCGGCTGGCGGTGCTGGAATACAACCAGTCGGGTCAGTTCGCCCGCCTGCTGGCGCAGGAAACCGGCCGCAGGCCCGACCACCTGATCGTCAAGTACAATGGCCGCCCGATGACCGTCGAGGAGGTTCGCGCCGCTTTCGAGCTGGCGCTGGCCGGTAAAGCCCCCGACTACCTGGTGCTGCGCGGTGGGGTCTAGGAGGAAAGCATGGAACTCAAACTAGCCGATTACAAATCCGACCTGGCGCCCGACTGGTGCCCGGGCTGCGGCGACTACGGCATTCTCAGCGCCCTGCAGATGGCTCTCTATAAGCAAGGTATCGAGCCGAGCCGGGCGGTGCTGGTTAGCGGCATCGGCTGCTCGGCCAAGACCATCCACTACGCCGCCACCTACGGCATTCACACCCTGCACGGCCGCGGCCTGCCGGTGGCGCAAGGGGTCAAGCTGGCCAATCCCGAGTTGACGGTAGTGGCCATGGCCGGCGACGGCGACGGCATGGGTATTGGCGCTGGGCACTTCGTCGGCGTCGGCCGCCGCAACCTGGACATGCTCTATCTGATCTTCAACAACGAGGTCTACGGGATGACCAAAGGCCAGGCCTCGCCTACGCTCGAGCTGGGTGCTCAACCCAAGAGCCTGGCCCGGCCGAACGTCCAAAGCAAGGTCAACCCGCTGATGCTGGCGTTCGCCGCCGGCTTTACCTTCATCGCCCGCGGCTACGCCTACGACGTCAAGAACCTGGCGCGGCTGATGCAGCTGGGCATGGAGCACCGCGGCCTGGCGATGATCGACATTCTCCAGCCCTGCCCGACCTACAACAACCTGCACACCCGCGAGTGGTTCGCCCCGCGCGTCTACGACATCAACCAGGAAGGTTACGACCCGCAGGTGCCCGGAGCGATGAGCGAAGAAGAGCGGGCCGAGCGTATGGGCCGCTTCGCCGCCCGCGCCACCGAGTGGGGCGAGCGGATTCCCACCGGCGTTTTCTGGCAGGCGGAGCTACCCACCTTCGAAGAGCGCCTGGGCGACTTCCTGCCCAACTATCCGGCCAAGGCCCCCGCCACCCGCGGCCTCGGCGGCGAGCGCCGGCGGCTGGAGGCCTTGATGGCGGGCCACCGCCTGGCATAAGGTTGGCCCATGAGCAACGCCGACTTGGAGGCTCGCAGCCCCTGGAGCACGCTGGCGGAGGTGACGGCGGTGCGCCTCACGCCGCCGCCGGCCGCGCCGGCCGCCGAGCTGGCGGTGCCCGGCTCGAAGAGCGTCACCAACCGGGCGCTGGTGCTGGCCGGCCTGGCGAAAGAGCAATCGGAACTGGCCGGCATTTTGAAGAGTGACGACGCCTGGTGGGGCCTGGAAGCCCTGCGCACCCTGGGGCTGGCGGTAGAGGTAAGCGGCGACACGGCCCGCATCGAAGGCGGCGGCAGCCGCTGGCCGGCGGGCGAAGCCGAGCTGTACATCGGCGCCGCCGGCACGTTGGGCCGCTTTTTGCCACCGGCGTTGGCGGCCGCGCCCGCGGGCCGCTACCTGGTGCGGGCCAGCCGGCGGATGAGCCAGCGCCCCATCGCCCCGCTGGTCGAAGCGCTGCGGGCGCTCGGTGGTCGGGTCGACTACGCCGACGCCGAAGGGCGCTTCCCCCTCGTCGTCCACGGCGCGGGGCTAGCCGGCGGCGCGGTGACCATCCCGGGC
>JALVWZ010000103.1 GCA_027023115.1 Thermaceae bacterium | reverse complement strand
GTATTCATCATCGACGACAAGGGCATTCTGCGGGCCATGCTCTACTACCCGCTGACCAACGGCCGCAACATCGACGAGGTTCTGCGCCTGGTAGACGCCCTGCAGTTCACCGACCGCACCGGCCTGGCCACCCCGGCCAACTGGCAACCCGGCGAGCAGGCCATCGTTCCCCCGCCGGCCACCATCGACGACATCAAGGCCGACGAGGCCAAGAAGGGCGAGTACGCCGAGTTTAAGCGCTGGTACCTGCGCTACAAGAAGGCTTAACCCCAAGTTTTCACCCCGCACGCCGCCGCGTCATTGGCGGCGTGTTTCTTGTCAACCAGCGGCAAAAGAGAGAGTGGGCGCGACGCCCACTCTCTCGCGTTGGCTCGCTTACTTTATCAGCACGGTCGCCGCGCTGAACCAGCCGTAAGCAATCCCGGGAAGCACGCCCAGGAGCAGCACCAGCGCCGCCGCCAGGGCGATTCCCAGCGGGGCCGAGCCGCTCATCTTGACCGGTTCGGCCTTTACCGGTTTGCCAAACAGCGCGACCGCCAGCAGCTTGAGGTAGTAGTAAGCGGCGATCACCGCGGCAAAGAGGGCCAGGGCCACTATCAGATACTGGCCGTTCTTGGCCGCCTCGACGAACACCAAGTACTTACCCCAAAAGCCGATTAGCGGCGGCAGGCCGGCCAGCGACAGGAGCGCCGTTGTCCAGCCCAGAGCCAGGAGCGGCGAACGCCCCCAAAGCCCGGCCAGCTTTTCCAGCGGCACGCCGGCGCCGTCGTCCAGCTCGGCCAATACCGCGAACGCCAAACCGGTCGAGAGGGCGTAGGCCAGCAGGTAAAAGCCCATCGCCGGCGCCGGGTTGGGACCAAAGAGAGCCACGGCGATGTAGCCGGCGTGAGCCACCGAGGAGTAAGCCAGCATCCGCTTGGCCTCGCCCTGCACCATGGCGGTCAGGTTGCCCCAGAAGACGGTCAGCAAGACGATGGCGGCAAAGGCGTAGAAGGCCGGGCCGGTAAGGCCGACCGCCACCAGTACCCGCGCCAGCGCCGCGAACGCGGCCGCCTTGACCACGGTGGCCATAAAGAGGGTCACCGGCGTGGAGCTGCCCTGATAGACGTCCGGCGTCCACCAGTGGAAGGGCGTCAAGGCCGTCTTGAAAGACAGTCCGGCCATCAGCATTAGCACCGCGGCGTTGAAGACCAGGCCTTTGCCGGTGGCGCCCAGCACGAAGCTGCCGGTACTGCCAAAGTAGAGGGCAATGCCGTAGAGGAAGAACGCCGCGGCCACCGCGCCCAGCAGGAAGTACTTCAGGCTAGCCTCGTAGCCCGCCACGTCGCGGCGGCTGGCCGCCAGAGCGTAGAGCGGAATGGAGAGGATCTCCAGGCCCACGATCAGCACTCCCAGGTGGGCGGTCGAGGCCATCACGTGCCCGCCGAAGACGGCGAACGCCACCAGCGCGTAGTACTCGAAAGCCGGCCAGCCCTTGCGCTCGAAGTAGTCGCAGTCGGCCAGCAGCGCCAAAATGGCGCCGACCACCATCACCAGCGTTACCGCCTGGGAGAAGGCATCGGCTACGTAGAGGCCGCCAAAGGCGGTCGCGTGTTCGCCCCAGGTGAGCGCCAGGCCGACGAGGGCGGTGAGCATCCCCAGCAGGGTGACTATCTTGACCGAGCGCGGCGGGGCGAAGAAACCAGCAAAGGTGGCTAACAAGGCCACGGCAAAGAGGATTATGAGCGTGGTCATTTTCCACCTCCCAGCAGGCCCACCAATGCCTGCGCGCTCGGAACCAAGACCTCGGTGAAGAGCTTGGGGTAAACGCCCATGAAGAGTATCACCAACACCGCCAAGGAACCCCACCACCACTCGATCGAGTCCATGTCGGGCGCCGGCTTGTCAGGGGCGTTGTGGAACAGGTTCTGGTACGCGGTCAGGGCGTAGGCCGCGGCGGCTATGACCGCCAGGAAGCCGACGAACGTCCAAATGGGGCTTGCCTGCCAAGCACCCAGCAGGTTCATGAACTCGCCGGGGAAGCCCGAAAGGCCGGGCAGGCCCACCATCGCCAGCACCAGAATCAACCCCAGCGCCGCCAGCCCCGGCGCCGACTTGGCCAGGCCCGAAGTGGGGCGCAGCTCGATCGTGCCAAAGCGGCGCTGCAACCCGCCGGCGAAGAGGAAGAGCGACCCGGTGTACACGGCCGAAGCCGCCAGCAGGAAGATAGCGCCCACCCCACCGGCAACGGTGCCGCTGAAGATACCGAGCGCGCCAATACCCATGTGCGAAAGCGCGCCGTAGGCCAGCAGGCGCTTCCAATCGGTCTGGGCGTAAGCTATCCAAGCCGCCCAGATGGCGGTAAAGGCCGCCAGCGCCAGCAACCAGGGCTGGAAGAGGGCAAAGGCGCTCGGGAACAACGGCAGAGCCCAACGGAAGAGGCCGAAGAGACCCACCTTGTAAAGGGTGCCCATCACGTCGGCCAGCCCCGAAGGATGGTTCTCGGCGTGGAAGTCGGGCAGCCAGACGTGCAGCGGGAAGAGCGGCGTCTTGACCATGAAGGCTATCAGGAAAGCGCTAAACGCCCATACTCCGGCGGCTCCACCGAGCTTGTGGGCGGTCAGGTCGCTTAGCAAGAAGCTGGGAGCGCCGCCCAGGTAGCGGGCCGCCAGGATGCCAGCCAGCATTAGCAGGCTGCCGACCAGGGTGAAGATGGCGAACTTGACCAGCGCCCGTACCCTGCCGGCACCGCCGTAAAGACCGAGCATCAGCAGGCTGGGGATCAGTGTGGCCTCGAAGAAAACGTAGAAGAGGATCAGGTCCTGCGCGGCCAGCAGGCCCAGCAGGCCGGTCTCCATCAGCAGCGCCAGACCAACCATGGCCGGCGGCACGTCGTGCGCGGCCAGCAGGGCGATGAAGGTGGCCGTAACCACCGCCAGCATCAGCACCGCCCCAACGCCGTCCCAGGCGACTGCGTAGTAGATGCCCGCCTCACCCAGGAGGGGAACTTGGTAGGCAAAATCGTTGCCGCCCAGGAAAGCGCCAAAGGTCAGCAGGCCCACGATCAGGGTCAAGAGCGAGCCCAGCAGGCCCACCGGACGCGCCTGCTGCGGCGCTATCAGCGCCCAAACCCCGAAGAGCAAGGGGAGGAATATTAGCACGTGGATCATCGCAACACCCCCCAAACGAGCATGATTACCAGGCCCAGGACCATCAGCGCCCCGTAAACGCGCACGTAACCGGCCTGCAACCAGGCCAGCTTCTCACCGAGCCAACCGCTCAGCCCCGCCAGCGCCAGGTAGCCGCTGTCGAGGAGGCCGTCGAGCAGGGCCCATATCTCGGAGAGCTCCTTCAAGGGGTTGACTATCAAGACGTTGTAGACGAGGTCAACGTAAAAGGCGTTCTCCGACCAGGTCTGGAAGGTGAGGTACCACTTGGGCAGCGCCCAGCGGGTAAAGGCCAGGTAGCCCAGGTAGAGACCGGTCAGGGCCACCACCGCCGAGAGCGTTATCAAGCCCCACTCCATGCCCAGGCTCATCTCGTGCGCCTCGA
>JALVWZ010000102.1 GCA_027023115.1 Thermaceae bacterium | reverse complement strand
ACGATGCTCAAAGCCGCCGACGTTGAGGTGTTTGTATATCTCCACGTCGCCGGCTTTGAGCATCGTCGGCCAGAAGACGGCGTGGGTCTTGAGGATGTCCTTCCCGATCATGTGTTGCGCCGCGGGCCAGTATTTTTTGTACTTTTCGCCATCGGGATAACCAAGGGCGGATACGTAGTTGAGCAGGGCGTCGAACCAGACGTAGGTAACGTGCTCCGGGTCCCAGGGCAGTTCGATGCCCCACGTTACCCGGCTCTTGGGGCGCGAAATGGAAAGGTCGCCGATAGGCTCGGAGAGTATCGAGAGCACCTCGTTGCGGTAGCGCTCCGGCCGGATGAAGCCGGGGTGCTTGTTGATGTGGTCGCGCAGCCAGGCACGATACTTCTCCATTTTGAAGAAGTAGTTGCCCTCCCGGCGTGGCTCGGGTTCGATGCCGTGGTCGGGGCACTTGCCGTCCACCAGTTCTTTTTCGGTCAGGAAGCGTTCGCAACCGACGCAGTAAAGGCCTTCGTACTCGCCGTAGTAGATGTCGCCGCGGTCGTATATCTCCTGCAGGTAAAGTTGCACTACCCGCTTGTGGCGCGGCTCGGTAGTCCGGATGAAGTCGTCGTAGGAGATGTGCAGCGTCTGCCAGGCCCGCTTGAACTTAGCCGACACCTCGTCCACGAACTTTTGGGGCTCCTTGCCCGCCTTGGCGGCCGCCTGGGCAATCTTCTCGCCGTGTTCGTCGGTTCCGGTGAGGAAGAATGTGTCGTAACCGTCGAGGCGCTTCCAGCGCGCCAGGAAGTCGGCGTTGATGGTGGTGTAAGCGTGGCCGATATGCGGCTCGGCGTTGACGTAGTAGATTGGGGTAGTTACGTAAAAAGTCTTTGCCATGGCGTACTCGACCCTCCCGGGTTCTGCACCCATGCTAACCGAAGCCGTGCTAGTTGCGGAACAGGACCGACTCGCTGCTGAAGTTGCGCGCCGCCCAATAAAGCGTCAGCAGAACCGCCAGGGCGGTGGTGGCCCAGCAAACGAGCTGCGCCAGCGGCTGCACCTGCCCTTTGATTACCTGATCTATGGCCAGGTAGACGTTGAACACCGGCACCGCGTAGAGCCAAAGGGCGTTTTGCAGGTAGTCGGCGGCGAACATTAGCACAAGCATTGGCAGGATGAGCACCATGTAGAGAGGGCTGATGTAGGTTTGCGCCTCCTTGTAGCTGCGGGCGTAGAGGCCCACCGCCAGCAAGAGGGCGGTAATCATCGCCGCGTAGAGCAGCGCGGTAACCAGCAGGTAGCCCAGCCCGGCGGGGCCTAGGTTTATGCTGCCGCCGATCTGGGCCATCTCTGAGCCCTTCGTGAACTTCGCGGTGTAATAGGCACCCAAAAGGATGCCGACCAAGCCGCTCACCGAGGTCATGATGGCGTAGACCAGGCCGGCCAGGAGCTTACCGGCGGCTATTTGCAGGTGCGATACCGGCGCCGCCAGGAGGACTTCGAGAGTGCCCTTTTCCTTTTCGCCGGCGGTAGCGTCTATCACCACCGTCATCGCCCCCATCATGATGAAGAGCATCAAGAAGTAAGGGGTCATGCCGCCCAGCACGCCGGCGCTCTTGGCCTGCTTGGGCGAGAGGTCCTCTTCCTTGACCACGAAGGGGTGCAGTACCTCGTCGCTCAGGCCGGCCTGGCGCAGACGGGCGGCAACCAGCCGTTGCTCGTAGGCGTCCAGCGCCTGCCGCACCTTGGCCACCACGAAGCCCACCTTGATCGGCTTGGCGGCTTCCTCGGAGTAAATTACGTATTTATCACCCTGACGGCAAAGGGCGGCGTCCACCTGTTCTTCGCTAACCGCTCTCGGCGCGTCGGCGACCTCGACCGGCTCGAGGCGGTACTTCTCGAGCAGCTTCGTCAGCTGCGGCGGCAGATCGCAAACGCCCACCTTCTGGACGCTTGCCTTACTGCTTTCTTCCATCTTGCCAAGGAAGGCGGTGGGTCCGTACATGAAGAGCGGCATCAACAGCAGCGGCAAGAGCAAAACGTTACGGATGGTGCGCCGGTCGCGCCAGGTGCTGACTATCTCCTTGAGCGCCACCCACCAGGCCGCCTTCATGCCCGCACCTCCTTCGCCGCGGCTATGAAGGCGCGCTCCAGCGAGTCGGTATCGTAGCGCTCGATAGCCTCGTCAATCGTCCCGATAAAGAGCATTCTTCCCTCGTGCAGAAAACCGACGCGGTCGCATACCTCCTCGGCCTCGGGGAGAACGTGGGTCGAGTAGACCACCGCCTTACCCTGCTCGCGGTAGTTGCCAACGAAGTCGAGCAGGGCCCGGCGGGCGAAGACGTCGAGACCGCGGGTTGCCTCGTCGAGCAGCAAAACCTGTGGCTTGTGAATAATTGCCCGCGCTACGATTACCTTCTGGATCATGCCAGATGACATCTCGCGTACCTGCCGGTCGAGCGCCGGGCCGATGCCGAGGGTCTCGTCCACCCAGGCAATGCGCTCTGCCAGTTCGTCACCTTCCAACCCATAGAAACGGGCAAAGAAGGTTAGTATCTCGCGGCCCGTCAGCCGCTCGTAGAGCCCCATTCCGCCGTTGACGATTCCCAGGTGAGCCCGCACCGCCAGTGGGCTGGCGGCCACGTCGTAACCGGCTACCTGGGCGCCGCCTGCGTCGGGCCGAATCAGCGTGGCCAAGATGCGCAAGGTGGTCGTCTTGCCGGCACCGTTGGGGCCCAGCAGGCCAAACACCTCCCCGGCGCCGACGGCAAAGCTGACGCCGCGCAGGGCGGCGGTCTTGCCGTAGCTCTTGCGCAAGCCCGAGGCTTCGACCAGGGTTTGCCCTACTTCAGCAGGCGGCGCCATTCTTCCTCGCCAAAGCCCATGACCCAGCGGCCGTCAGGCCAGACCAGAATGGGCCGGCCCAGCAGGTTGGGGTCGGCTTTGATCTCTTCGAGCCAAACCTCCGGGCCGGCGTCTTTCAGATCCTTGAAGCGCCGGTGCCGCTTGCGCAGAGCGGCGGCTCCCATCTTTTCGAGAGCTTCGCGGATTACCCGCTGCGGCGGAAGCTGCTTGGTGTAGTCGATGTAGTTGTACTCGACGCCGTTCTCGTCGAGCCAGGCTTTGGCCTTCTGGCACGACTTGCACGTTTTCTTGCAGTAAAAATCTACCATTGCGCCTCCTAGTGGGCCGCCAGCTCCCTGTCCCAGACGCTATAAGCCGCCTCGAGAATGTCGGCCATCGCCTCGGCGTCGTCGAGCAGGCTGGCGGGTACGAAAACACCTGGAACCGGCTTTGGGTCGGCGTTGATGTGGATCGCGTAGTAACCGTCCAGTGGCTCCAGCGCCAGTTCGGCCACTTCGTGGCGTTCCAGCCAGCTTTGCACCGCGTCCTTCACCCCGGCGGGCGTTCTTCCGGGAGTCGCGCTCTTCGTGTATATAAGCCAGTCACCACGCACGTCCATGATCCACCTCCTTTACTGGTCCAGGTTCATCTCATCGTAGTAGATTTCCAAAGCCGTCTGCAACAGGTCCAACAGGTCGGCAGCGCTTTCCAGCGTGCTCGCCGGCAGGT
>JALVWZ010000101.1 GCA_027023115.1 Thermaceae bacterium | reverse complement strand
AGCTAATGGAAAAGAACCCGGACGTATTCTTTGGCTACGTCCTGGACATTCACGAGCAGATGAGCAACGAGGCCTTCCTGCGGCGTTACATCGAACGCCAGCGGGAGCTCAACGATCTAGGCCGCTATGCCTGGGAGGCCACCCAGCCGGAAGCATTCTTTAAAAGGGCTATGGAAGCCATTGATCGAGTGCTGGAGCCCGATTTCGCGGCCATAATCGAGCGTGTTCCCGGCAAAGACGAGATGCTGGTTCGCGCTGGCGTGCGAGTGCCGGCTGGCACGCGTTTTACTCTGCAAGATTCGCAATCGGGCTACACCCTCCGTCGGGCCAAACCGGTGGTCAGCCACGACCTGAGCCGGGAAACCCGGTTCAAGGTGCCCCGGAAGATTCTCGAGTGGGGCGTGGCCAGCTCGCTGAGCGTGCCAATCCCCGGCTCTTCCGGGCCCTACGGCGTGCTCGGCATTGGTTTTAGGGACCGCCTGCGGATAGAAGAAACCACCATTCGCTTCGTACAAACCGTGGCCCACATGATTGGTCAGGTCTTAAGGCAGCGGCACATGTTGGACGACTTGCAGCACAAGGTCTACTACGACGACCTGACCGGTCTGCCCAACCGGCGGGCCCTCTACCGCAAGTTGCGGGGCATCCTCGCTGATGCCAAGTCCACTGGCGCGGTGGTCTTTTTGGACCTGGTAGACTTCGGCGAGGTCAACGACACCTGGGGGCACGAGGTGGGTGACCGTTTGCTCAGCATCGCCGCCGAGCGGTTGAACGCCAGTGAGGCCTGGACGGCGCGCTGGGGTGGTGACGAGTTCGTGCAGATCATCGAGGGCCAGGAACCGCTAGCGGCGCTCGAGCGCAGCCTGGAGAACCTCTCGCGGCCGCTACTTCTAGGCGGGCGCAAGATGAGATTAGCGGCCCGCAGCGGTGTAGTGCTGTTCCGTGAGCACGGTTCCGACACCAAGACCCTCTTCCGCCGCGCCGACGCGGCACTGGCGGCAGCCAAGGAGCAGAACCGGGCCGTGGTGGAGTACTACCCAGACCTGGAGCGCGAGGCCCAGGAGAGGCGCTCGTTGGTCGAATCCTTGCGGTTGGCGCTGGAGTCGCGCGAGGGCTTGTACCTGGAGTTTCAGCCAATATTGCGGCTCGATAGCGAAAAGGTCGAGTACGCCGAGGCTCTTTTACGCTGGCGCAACCCGCGCAGCGGCAAACTGATGCCCGATACCTTCATCCCCCTGGCCGAGCGGTACGGGCTTAGCCCGCGGTTGGACCGCTACGTTTTGGAAATGGCCGTTGCTACCGGGGCGGGTTGGATCGAGCGTTGCGGCGAAGAAGCGCCGGCGCTTTCGGTGAACGTCTCGGCCGATAGCTTTAGTGATCCGGAGTTCGCCACCGACCTGCGAGAGCTGCTTTCCCGCTATGGCTATCCACCCGAGCGCCTTTCGCTCGAGCTAACCGAGCGGGTCCTGGCCGACCGCGACAAGGCGGCGCCGGCGTTGGCGGCATTGCGCGAGCTGGGCGTGCGGGTAGTGGTGGACGACTTTGGCACCGGCTATTCGTCGCTAGCCTACCTGGCCTACCTGGGCATAGACGGTCTGAAGGTAGACAGGGTTTTCATAAGCGATATCGGGCGCAACGAACGTACCGAGGCGGTGTTGCGGTCCGTCTTCTCTTTGGGCGACAACTTGAAAATCAAGGTGGTCGCCGAGGGGGTCGAAACCCAAGACCAGTACGACTGGCTCGCCAACGAGGGTTGTACCTTGGTTCAGGGTTACTTTGCCGGCAGACCATTGCCCGAGCCTTCTTTCTACGAGAGTTACCTTCGCCCCCGCGCCGGCCGGGCTTAGCTGGACTTAAAAAGAAAAATAGAGTAAAATCTGATAAGGGTAGACTAAACTTATGAGTAACGACATGAGCAACGAGAAACTTCAACACGACACCGCCGCTGCCCCGGCAGACGGGACTGCCAGCGGCGTAAACGAAAAAGACGAGAACGAAAGGGGGTCGGAAATGAAAGTACCCGAGCGCGTGCCCGTAGTGCCGGTTCGCGGGTCCGTCATTTACCCGACCATGGTAATGCCAATCGACGCCGGCCGCCCCATTTCGGTGCGCGCGGTGGACGAGGCGCTCAGCGGCGAGCGGGTAGTACTGATCGTCAGCCAGCGCGACAAGGCCGTCGAAGAGCCGCAGCCCGCAGACCTCTACACGGTCGGCACCCTGGCCAACATCCTGCGGATGCGCAAGAACTCCGACGGCTCGGTGCAGATGCTGGTGCAGGCTTTCGCCCGCGCCCGCGCCAGTGAGTACCAGGTTCAGGACGACTACATCAGCGCCGCGGTCACTATCCTGGCCGACGAGCCCGGCGACGAGGTGGAGGTGCGGGCGCTGTTCCGCGAGGTGCAGGAGCGCTTCGCCGCCATCCTCAAGGAGGGTAAGTACCTGAGCCCGGACGTGGCCCAGTACATCCAAAAGCTGGAGGACCCGAGCCAACTGGCCGACTACATAGCCTTCCACATGGACTTCAAGCTCGAGGACAAGCAAAAAGTGCTCGAGATGACCAACGTTGCCGAACGGCTGCGCCGGGTGCTGGTGCTGCTCGACGCCGAACTGGAGCTCATCGAGACGCAGCGCCGCATTCAAAAGCAGGTCAAGGAAGAGATCGACCGCAACCAGCGCGAGTACTTTTTGCGCGAGCAGATGAAGGTCATCCAAAAGGAGCTCCACGGCGAGGAGGGCGAGGACGAGGTAGAAGAGCTGCGCCAGCGCGTCGCCGAGCTGAACCTGCCCGAGAACGTGCAAAAGGAAGTAGACCGCGAACTCGGCCGCCTGGCGCGGATGCACCCCGACTCGGCCGAGGCGGCGGTGATCCGCACCTACCTCGACTGGATCGTCAACCTGCCCTGGAACACCCGCACCGAAGACAACCTCGACATCGAGCGCGCGAAGCAGATCCTCGACGAAGACCACTACGGCCTCGAGAAGGTCAAGGACCGGGTGCTCGAGTACCTGGCCGTGCGCAAGCTCCGCTACGAACGGGCCAAGCGCGGCGAGATTCCCGCCGAGGAGGTCAACAAGGGTCCGATCCTGCTCTTCGTCGGTCCGCCGGGCGTGGGCAAGACCTCGATTGCCAAGTCCATCGCCCGGGCGCTGGGGCGCAAGTACGTCCGCGTCAGCCTCGGCGGCGTTCGCGACGAGTCCGACATCCGCGGCCACCGGCGCACCTACATCGGCGCCATGCCCGGCCGCATCATCCAGGGCCTGCGGCAGGCGGGCAGCAAGAACCCCGTCTTCTTGCTCGACGAGGTGGACAAGATGGGGCAGAGCTTCCAGGGCGACCCGGCGGCGGCGCTTTTGGAGGTGCTCGACCCGGCCCAGAACAAGGAGTTCACCGACCACTACCTGGGCGTTCCCTTCGACCTTTCCGAGGTCCTCTTCATCGGCACCGCCAACTTCCCGCAGCTCATCCCCGCGCCGCTGATGGACCGCATGGAGCTGATCGAGTTCAACTCCTACATCGAGCAGGAAAAGCTGGAGATCGCCCGGCGCTTCCTCTTGCCGCGGCAGCTCGAAGAAAACGGCCT
>JALVWZ010000100.1 GCA_027023115.1 Thermaceae bacterium | reverse complement strand
GGCACTGGTACCTGGGCAGCTGCACCAGCGCCTCGGACGGCACCTTTGATTGCACTATGGCGGTGCCGGACGGCGTAAGCTTGGCTACGGGCGACCCCATCACCGGAACCACCACCGATTCGAGTGGCAACACCTCCGAGTTCGGTCCAAACATTGCCGTCATAGCTCCTTCGCCCTACGCCGGGAAAGTGGTTATTAACGAGGTGCTGTACAGGCAGACAGGTGGCAGCAATGCCGCAGCCAACGATGAGTTCGTTGAGATATATAACGCCTCCGATACCGAGGTGGATATGAGCGGTTGGCGGCTCGGGGACGGTAACCCCATTTACGGAACCACGGACGGTGTCAATTTCACGTTCCCTGCCGGGGCGAGTCTGCCTGCGGGTGCGTACGCCGTTGTTTGGGTAGGCGACCATAACAGCAACACCGAGGCGAGCCACGCAACCTTACAATATTGGATTGGGATATCCTCCCAGTTGCTTAACAGCGGTGATGACATACAGCTTTATGACAACCTAGGGGGATTCGTTGACTACGTAGCTTATGGATCAAACAGCTCATCAGATCCGCCACCGTTGACAGGGGTGTGGGATGATTCTGATCAGGCTAGATTAGGCGGAGCGCCCAGAGGCCAGAGTATTAGCCTGACCCCCAATGGCCAGGACAGCAATACCAGCAAGTGTTGGGAACTGACCACGAGCGGGGATGCCGACGGTAACTGCCCCAACTACCTCCCCACTATAGACACCGATACCGTAGTGGCGAATGGTAATGAGCGGGTGACGAGCGTGGGCGTTTCGAACAATGGCGTGCCGGTTTCGGGCCAAGTCTACGAAGACCTGCAACCCAACGCCATGCGGGAGGCCGGCGAGGATTGGACCAACGGAGTTACCGTATATGTCAAGTTAATCGATAACAACCAATCGGTGGTGGGAGTGACCCAAGTTGACCCCGGCACCGGCGCTTACCAGTTCGACGCGGTGGTTGCCGGAGGTTACACCCTGATCGTGGATGACAACGGCGATACCACCGACACTGCGCCGAGCCCGCCCGCTGACTGGCTATTCATCAACCCCGATAGCGGCGGTCGGACGGTTACGGTGGGGACTAGCGCCGTGACTGGCGAGGACTTTGGTCTCTTCCACGGCGCGCGGGTGGAAGGCGTGGTCTTCCGCGACACTGGCGACGGGGCTGGCACGGCGAACGACGCTGTGCAGAACGGTGACGAACCCGGCGTGCCGAACGTGACGGTTTCGGTGAGCGACGGTAGCCACACCCGCACCGCCACCACCGACGCCGACGGCCATTATCTGCTCTACGTGCCGGCCGGTTGGGGCAACGTTACGCTTTCGCACGGCGTGCGGCCGGCCAGCGGGTACAACGCTGGTGGCTCGGGAGCGCAGCAGGCTGCGAACTGGGCCGACGCCTCGGCGACCAATTCCAGCGCCGCCAGCGTGGACCTCGGCGCGGCTTCGGGTATCAGCGGCCAGACCCTTGCCGGCCGCAACTTCGGCGTGGTCTACAAGAGCTCCTTCCGCCCCGACCAGCAAGGCTCCGTTACCAGCCCCGGAACCGTCACCTACGCCCACACCTACAAGCCAGGAACCCAGGGGACGGTCAGCTTCTCCCGCGCGAGCGGCGACTACACCTACCAGCTCCGTATGGACGCCAACTGTGATGGCGACTTCGATGATGCCGGTGATGGTTGGCAGGCCGTCTCCGCTTCCGACCAGCCTTCGTTCGCCGTGAACGATGCCTGGCCCCGCAACCCCGACGGCTCATTTGCTGCTTGCAACGTCGAGGTTCGCGTCCTTGTCCCCGACGGTGAGCCCGAGGGGGCGGTGGACATCGCCCAAATCTCCGCTTCCCTGGCTTGGTCAAACAACAACGCCGTTAACGAGCCTGCCTCCCTGACCGACACCACTACCGTTAGAACAAACAGCACCTTGCAGCTGGAAAAGGTGGTGCGCAACGTAACCCAGGATCCCAACTCCAGCTTTGGCACCTCGGCGGGGGGCAGGCCCGGCGACGTTCTCGAATACTGCATCCGCTACCGCAACATCGGCGCCGAGGACGTTACCCAGGTGGCGATCAGCGACCCCGTACCCTTCTTTGCAGACATGCTTTTGGGCGCCTACAACGGCAAGGACATCCTCTGGCGTGACGCCGCCGGCGCTACCCACGAGCTGACCGCCGCCGCCGACGGCGACGAGGGCGAGCTGGACTCCGGCTTGGTCAAAGTCCACGCCGAGACAACCCTGCAACCCGGGGCTGGGGGCGAGGTGTGTTACCGGGTCGAGCTGCGTTAGCGGTTAAGTAACGGAACCAGGCAGCGCCGGCCACACCATCAGGGTCTGGCCGGCCGTCAGTTCGTGAACTATCAATTGCTCGGTGGGCAACAGCAAGCGGCCGCCCAGGTCCTCGCCGCCGCGAACGGTGAGGGTGAGGGTGCGTTCGCCAGCGCGGACGTGGACTTGGTCGAAGTGGCCATAGTGGAGCTTCCAGGCCCTGAGCAGGAGGTCGTCTACGTAGGCGAAGGGCGGCAGGGGGTCGCTAATGGCCAGGACGAGCTTGGCGGTGTGCGGCGCCCGCCGTTCGATTTCGATGATGTTCAGGCGCGCCATGTGGCCCAGCAGGGCCAGCACCTTGCCCAGCGGCCGCTGGCTGCGGGTGGCCAGTTCCAGAGCCGGCAGCGGTTTGTTGAGGTGGGTGAAGAGTGAGAGTTCGTCGGGGCTGAGGGTTAGGTGACTGACGCCTGAGTTACTACTGAAACGCACCAGGTCGAATGGGCCTACCTCTATGCGGTCGTCGAGGCGGCGTACCGCTTGCAGGAGGAAGTAGTCGAGCGGCTCGCTGATGGTGGCGGTATCGGGTTCTGCCCCTTCGACGAAACGGAAGCGGCCCTCTTTGAGGATCAGGATTTCCAGCAGCGCCTTTCCGCCGCTGAGCGTGCCCCACTTGGCGTGGGTTACGCGTGGGCCGCTAAGAAAGGCGGATCCCTTGCCGCTCGGGGCGATTATTTGAAAAACGCCCTTCTTACCACCACGGGCCAGTAGTTGTAGCAGGTCGAGCGGACCCAGGAGCTCGAAGGTTCCCTCCATACCGCCTCATTCTATGCTACAGGGCTTTATAGCGACTGAGAACGCGCCTGACCGGCGGCACGTAGCCCGACCCAAAAAAGTGCACGTGGACCAGTAAAAAGTAAAGCTGGTAGGCCTCGAGCGCATCCCGGACCCGTGACGGCACAGGCAGCGCTTCCTGATACGCCTGCCAAAAAGCAGGTGCAAAACCGCCAAAGAGGCGCATCATCGCTAGGTCCACGGCCCGTTCACCGTTCCAGGCCGAAGGGTCAATCAGCGCCGGGCCGCGGCTGCTCATCAGGACGTTGCCGTTCCAGAGGTCGCCGTGGATCAAGCGCGGGCCCTCGGCGGGCCAGTCGTAAGCGTTGATGAACTCTTCCACCCGCGCGGCCAGCGGCCCCAGTTGCGGGGCGGTGAGGGTCAAAAGGGGCAAGAGGCGCTTTTCGCGCCAGAAGCGCGGCCAGCTATGGTCGCTCCCAGATTCTAGTGGCAGGCTGCCGATGAAAG
>JALVWZ010000099.1 GCA_027023115.1 Thermaceae bacterium | reverse complement strand
GATCAGCATAGCCTTCATTCTAGCTCTTCCGGGCTTGCGCCACAGAGCGGTTTAGATAGCATATGAGTAGGAGGTAACGACGATGAAAAGAGGGTTTTTGGTAATTGGTTTAATCGTTGCGCTCCTAATTGCCGCTTGTAGCTCGACACCGCCCAAGGTGGAGCTGGTTCCCGACGCCTCCTTTGGTGACGGCGGGGTGGCGGTTGCCCCGGCCGCCGGTGATCCGCAGGGCGGCGACGTTCCCACCACCATCTTGAGCTATGAAAACAGGTTGATCTTGGCTGGATACGGATGCGCGGCTCCAACAGGGGTATGCCAAGACAAAGATAGCTTCCTCGCTGCGGTTTGGGGGCTTAGCACGAGCGGTGAGGTAGACAGTAGTTTCGCCAACAGCGGCGTGTTTGCCGACGGAAATGCCGCCGGCGGCGGAAAAGCCAACTTTATATTCACGGGATCGGTTTCGGGTGGCGACCTTCTCTTGGCCGGGGGCGGCAAAAACAGCGACGGCAACCTCGACGGGGTGATATGGGCCCTAAACGCTGGGGGGTCGTTGGATACTACTAGGTTCACTGCCGGTAAGCAGATCATCAAGGACACCGCCAACGCCGGCGAACACGACTTCGTCGAGGCGATGCGGCTGGCGGACGGCAACATCTGGCTGGCTGGGGGAATAAAGTATCCGGCTGACAGCGGTAAGTACAAGCCGGCAATTTGGCGTCTTGATTACTCCGGATCGCCAGACGCCACATATGACGCTGACGGGATTTTCGTGGATGAAGCGATAGGCGACGTGGAGGCCTGGTTGAACGACCTGCTGGTATTGGACGGCGGCAAGCAGGTGGCCGTAGGCGACAAGGTCGATTCCGGCGTTATCCCGACGGTATGGAAGGTTCTGCCGGGAGGAGGCCTTGACACCAGCTTTGGTGACGGCGGCCGGGTCAGTCTGCCCATTCCCGTCGGGGGCGGGGGCGAGGCTTTGTCGGTAGCACAAGACGGGGATTACCTCGTGGTGGCTGGTTACGTGACAGACTCCTCCGCCAAGCACCTGACACTGTGGCGGCTTCGGAGTGACGGCCAGCTCGATAGCGGGTTTGGAAGCGGCGGCCAGCTGGTGCTCGATGGCAACTCGCCGGCTGTTTACCTCGACCATCGCGTGCGCCTGAAGGTTGACGAACGGGGCCGCTACTGGTTAGTTGGAGGGTTGCAGAACGCGGCGGGCAACAGCGACATGGCCGTGTGGCGAATCCTGGCAGACGGCAAGCTGGACCCGAACTTTTGCAGCGGAGCTCCCTGCACCTTTGGCAATGCCGCTGGCGGCAGTGGTGACGACTGGGGTAACGACATCACGTTCGCCGGCGGTTCCGTATACGTTGGTGGTTGGAGCTGGGACGGCTCGCGCCGGGCGGCGGTCGTCTGGAAGCTGGACTTGGCGCCGGCAAAGTAGCGGCCGGTAGCGGACCGCCGGGGCTGCGCCCCGGCGGTATACTTTTGCCATGCCCACCTACCAAGAAGCACTCGAGTTAATGCAGGCCTGGACTCCCTCGGAGTCGCTCAGGCGGCATATGCTGGCGGTGGAAGACGCCATGCGCGCCTACGCTCGCAAGTTCGGCGAAGACGAAGAAACCTGGGCCATCGCCGGCCTGATCCACGACTTCGACTGGGAAAAGTACCCCGAGACCCACCCCAACAAGGGCGCCGACTACCTGGAGGAACTCGGCTGGCCGGCAGAGATCGTGCGGGCGGTGCGGGCCCACGCTCCCGAGCGCAGCGGAGTCGAGCCCGAAACGCTGCTGGAACGCGCCCTTTACGCCAGCGACGAGATAACCGGCCTGATTACCGCGGCCGTCTACGTCCGCCCCGACCGCTCCATCAAGACCCTGACCGTCAAGAGCCTCAAGAAGAAGTTCAAAGACAAGTCGTTCGCTCGCGGCGTGGACCGCGAGATGGTCAGGCGCGGCGCCGAGATGCTGGGCGTGGATCTGTGGGACCACGTCAGCTTCGTGCTCGAGGCCATGCAGGCCGACGCCGAACGGCTTGGCCTGGCCGGCGAAGCCCAAGAGTAAGCTAAAAGTCCAGCTGCCCGGGCTGCAAATAGCCCTGCTCGACGGTCATCCAGGGGTTGCTGGTGATGACCCGGAAGCGCACCTTGTCGCGCGGGCCTGCGGCGTCTTCGCGGGCCCAGCGCTGCGGGCCCGCCGGCGCGCCGGCTTCGGGAGGCGGCCAGGGGCCGACGCCGGCCCGCACCACGAAGCGGGTGGGACCGCCGACCTCGGTCCAGACCGCTGCCAGACGGCCGTCGCCGCTGTTCATGCCGGCCACCAGCGTCTCGCGGTCAGCGGCCGAGAGAGGGAACTCGCGCACCTCGCCGCTGCCCGCGGCGACCACGGTTAACAAGAACTCGGGCTGGGCTATTATGGGCCTCCTTTCGGTTCTGGATCAACCGCGGGCCCGACTCTACCTGCGCGCGGGCCACCGTGGTGGCTGGGGGTCGGCTTAGACCACCGGGGTGAGTTTAAGGCCGGCAAGCCTAGCCCCCGAGCTTTTCGATCAGGTCGAGCCGCACCGGCGAGAAGATGTCCACCACTACGCTCGGTTCCAGCGCCCGCACCGCGTGCTTCGCGCCGGAGGGGATGTGTACCGCCTCGCCGGCGGCCACCTCGCAAACCTCGTCTTCTATCTGGAAGGCCAGACGCCCCTCGAGCACGAACGAGATCTGCTCTTCGGGGTGGCTGTGTTCGGGCACCGTCACCCCGTGGTCCAAGACCGCGTGCATGAACATGGCCTCTTTACCGCCGAAGGCGGCCGCCGTAACCCCCGGGAATATCTCCGCGTGGGGACTGGCAACAACGTTTTTCTTCTTCATTTCCACTCCTTGATCGGGACCAGCTCGCCGCCCTCGACCACCTTGCGCAGCGGGCGCATGCGGCGGTCGAACCAGATTTCCAGCACCGCCCGGTCCAGGCTGTTGGGGGCAACGACCACCTTGCGCACGTAGTAGCCGCTGGCGGTGGGGCTTATCTCGCTGGCGCGGGAGATTCGGAGCGCTACCACCTCGCCACTGCGCTCGGTGCGCAGGCGTACCCAAAAGGCCCGCCCTTCGGGTTTAAGGTGCTCGTCACGCTTACGGAAGAACATCAACCTCAGTTTAACCCGCTAGCTGTAACCGCCCAACACCTTGTTCGCCAGGTTTCTCCGGAGGGAGGCGGTGCGTGGTAGGTGGTGAATAGGTTGTGGGAGGTGGGCAGAGCGGAAATGACGTCGGGCGTCTGGCTTATGCAACGCCCACAACCCTATCACCCATCACTCCCCGAAGTGGGTTTTAGTTTTCCGCAAGCCTGTGCAGCACCGCATTCTGACCCCTGGATTGGTCATGGACCCAGCTTTCGCTGGGGTGACGAGAAAAGCTCGAGAAGGCGGGTAGCGCGAATGACGCGTTCAGACCGAACAGCTAGGCGTCGTGGGTTAGGCGCACCAGCAGCTCGCTGAGGAGGGCCAGACGGTGCGGCAGCTCCTTTTTGATCACGTGCTCGCTCTTTTGGTGCGCGCCGGCGCCGACGGCGCCGAGTCCGTCGAGGGTGGGTACTCCCAGCGCAGCGGTGAAGTTGCCGTCGGAACCGCCGCCCACCTT
>JALVWZ010000098.1 GCA_027023115.1 Thermaceae bacterium | reverse complement strand
CGCCAGGAACGGTTACGCTGGTGGTTTGCAGGGTAATGCCCGCAGGCGGCTGGCCGCCATTAGCGTCTTCTAGCGTTAAGCTCATGGTGCCGCTCACGCCGATGGCGGTAACGCTAAGTGACAAATCAACGGTTACGTCCTGGCCCGCATCGTCCTGGGCCACGTAGAGATGATTGGAGGCCAGAGCAACGTCCAGGCTGGCGGTTACCGTGAGGGTGAAACTCGCAGATTTTTCGACGTTGCCGCCGGCGGCCTTGATGGCCAGGTGGTAGCTGCCCGGCGCGACCGAATCGGCTACGGTGACGGTGATAGTAAAGGGGCCGCCGGGAACGTGAACGCTGCTTGGCGAGATGCGTATTCCCTGTGGTGCGGCGCCACCGTTTGCGTCGGTCAGCGAGAGAGTGAGGTTGCCGCTGTAATCGCCGCTAACGGTGAGTTGCGTGCTGGTAGTGCTTCCGGGGTTGGTTGTCAGCGAATCGGGGGAGAGGGAGACGGAGAATTGTGGGGCGGACCCGCCAGGTTGGGCGGGTGGGCTCGAGCAGGCGGCGAGCAAAGCCAAGGCCAGTAAGATACTTGCAACAAAGCCTAATCCCGAACGTTGTATTGTATGCATAGAAACCCCCTACAACACCAATAGTAAAACTCGTATACAACCCGTACAAAGTGTATAGAAGGTTAAATATTGTGTTGAAGGGCGAGCGAAGCGCAAACTAGCGTCACACTTGTGTAAACGTATGCGTACTATGGCGGCCTTAGCAGCCCGAGCTTATCGGCTATTCTGCCGGGTCGGGCTCGTCGGCGTCGCTTTCCGGGTTGCGCTTCATCACCTCGCGCAAGAGCGAGGTGGCGTAGGCCCCTTTGGGCAAAAAGAAGCTCAGGCGCAAACCGCCTTCCACTTCCTCCAGGCCGGCCTCTTCCAACGGGAAACGAATGGGCCGCCGGGCCCCTTTGCGGGCGCGAAAGTTCTCGCGCGCCAACTCGTAGCGTCGCAATACTTCGTCTTCGATCTCGCGGGCTTCGTCCTGTGCTTCGAAGTACTTGCGTCCGTGCAGAGGCCCGGTCGCGCTGATTTCCAGCACCGCGGCGCGCGGGTTTTCGGCCTCGGGGTCCTCTACCAAAAACTCGCCGCGGGTGGCGTGTTTCTTGGCGATGTCGCCGCGCACGACCCGGTCGTAGATACCACGCTCCAGGCGCAGTGCCAGCCAGTCGTTGAAGAGCAGGCTTTGCAGGGAGCCAATCAGAAACTTCTTGAGCCAGGGCCGGCCGCGCCCCTTGCCCCGGGTCACCAGCTCGTAACCGCGCAGCGGATTGCGCCCGCCAAGGCCGAAGCGCTGGGGGCCGTAATAGTTGGGAACGCCAAGCCGTGATAGCTCTCCCAGGACCAATTGCGCCGTTGATGAAGCATTGGGAAGAACGTCACGTATTACTATCTCAAAGCGATTGCCGCGCAGGTGACCAACGCCTAGCTTGTTTTTGTGCAGGCCGGCCTTGAGGATTCGCACCCCTTCGAGTTCTTCGATCTGAGGCAGGCGGTCCCGGTAGCGAGCCGGGAAGCTGAGCCACTGACGGGTGACGGCATGCTTGTCTTTGAGCCCGGCGACGCCGATTGACTTTTCCGGAATGTGCATGACCTGCACCAGGTGGTCGAAGACCTGGCGCGTCGTCAAGCCGCGCTTTTCGAAGAACACGTAAAGGTGCTCGCCCTCGCCGCCAGGTTCGTATGCCGGTACCTCGGTAACCGCGAAGTCCTCCAGCCGGCTGCGAATAACGCCGCCCACGCCGGGCAGGTCGGCGGTCAGGTAGGGGTAGCGGTCGAAGTCGAATATCAGCGAGTCCGGGTTCACCGGCCCATCCTACCGCAGCGGTAGCATGGAGGCGTGAGCGACGCTTTGACCGTCCGCTTTGCCGCCGCGCTGCGCCGGCTCTGCCCCGAAGGACCGGTGGTCGCCGCGGTTAGCGGCGGGGGAGACTCGATGGCCCTCCTGGCGCTTTTGGCCGATGTGGGGCGGGAAGTGGTGGTGGCCCATCTGGATCACGCGTTGCGACCCGAGTCGGCGGACGACGCCCGCTTCGTTTGCGAAGCTGCCCGGCGGCTGGGTTTTGCCTGCGAGCTGAAGCGGGTTGATGTTGCCGCGCTGGCGGAGCGGCGCCGGATGAACGTAGAGGCGATGGCGCGCGAGGTGCGCTACGCCTTTTTGGCGGAGGTGGCCAAACACCACGAAGCGGTCTGCGTGCTTACGGCCCACACCATCGAAGACAACGCCGAAACGGTTCTTCTGCAGCTATTTCGTGGAGCCGGGCGGGCGCTTGGCATCCGCGCGAAACAAGGGCGGGTGGCGCGGCCGCTGCTCGAGGCTTCGCGCGCTGAGCTGCGCGCCTACCTGCGTGAGCGTGGCCTCGTGTGGCGGGAAGACCCCAGCAACCAGCTGACCTGCTACGACCGCAATTACATCCGCCACGAGGTCTGGCCGCGGGTTAGCGCCCGCTTTGGCCGTGCTGACGAGGCGCTATTACGCTATTCCCAAAGCCAGCAGGCTGACGATGAGGCGCTGGGCGGTCTGGCTAGAGCGCGCATCGTAGCGGACCTGCGCTTCGCGCCGCTATTCGGGCTGCGGGCGGAGCCGCTTCTGGCGGCGCCGGAGGCGCTGCGCCGGCGGGCCTTGCGCGAGGTGCTGGAGCGCCAGGGTTTGCGGCCGGAGCGGCGTCACATCGAGCTGGCGGAGCGGGCGTTGGCGGGTGAGAGCGTCAGCCTGGGCCCCTTCGTTTTGCGGCATTCGCGGGGAGGCGTAATTTGGATTCCGCCCGAGCCCGACCTGCGGGATATGGCGCGACCACCGGCGGGGCTGCGCGTAAGGGTTGCGCGTCCTGGTGACCGCCTTCGCGTGCGCGGTGTCACCAAACGGCTGGTAGACTTCCTGGCCGAACGCGGCGTGCCCCCCGAGCTGCGGCGCGTCTGGCCGGTGGTGGAGAGCGACGCGGGGATAGTTTGGGTCTGGCGGTTTTTGCCGGCAGAGGAGGACGACTGCTGGATGCGGCGGGCGCTGGAACTCGCGCGTGCCGCGGTGGTGCGCGGTGAAGTGCCGATTGGCGCCGTGCTGGTGCGCTCAGGCGAGGAGCTGGCCGCGTCGGCCAACGCGGTGGAGGGGCAGTCCGACGCTACCGCTCACGCCGAGCTTTTGGCGCTGCGCGAAGGACTGAAAAAAACCGGGGCCAAGGTTCTGCCCGGGGCTACGCTGTACGTTACGCTCGAGCCCTGCCCGATGTGCATGGGTGCATTGATCGAAGCCCGGGTAGAGCGTGTGGTATGGGCTACCGAAAACCCCAAGGCGGGGGCGGTTACGCGCTACGGTATGGCCCTGCCATTGCAGCTCGAGGGTGGACGCCTGGCGCGTGAAAGTGCTAGACTCCTTAAGGGTTTTTTCGCGGAACTGCGCGAACCCAAAAACTAGCCTGGAGGGGTGCCGGAGTGGTTGAACGGGCCGGTCTCGAAAACCGGTGTGTCCGTCAGGGCACCGCGGGTTCGAATCCCGCCCCCTCCGCCAAGAGCCGCCGATGCAGTCGGCGGTTTTTTCATAAATAGGCGGCTAAACGTTTTCGCGCTCGTCTCGCTTCGCGCAGTTTGCGACCAAAAGG
>JALVWZ010000097.1 GCA_027023115.1 Thermaceae bacterium | reverse complement strand
CTGGGGCAAACGGGCGGCCTTGGTCTTGGGTCGGGGGGTGTAGGTGAAAACGTGGGTGCGGCTCGGTCGCACCTGACGCAAGAACTCCATCGTCTGCCGGTGCTCGGCCTCACTCTCGGTTGGCAGGCCGGCGATGACGTCGGTGGTCAGCGCAAAACCTGCCACCAGCTCGCGCGCCGTACGCACCAACTCACGGTAGTAAGCGCTGTCGTAGCGGCGACCCATCAACGCCAGCAACCTGTCGGAGCCGGTTTGCAGGCTCAGGTGCAGGTGCGGCCGCACCAGCGGCGCGTGGGCGGCAATGGTCTTTAGTAGCTCCCTGCCGGTGTCTTCCGGCTCCAGCGAGCTTAACCTTAACGGCGTTCCGAGTGCGGCCAGCTCGCCCACCAGCCCCGCCACCCCGCGCGGGTGACCGGCGTAGGAACCGAGGCGCACGCCGGTGAGCACCAGCTCCTTGTACCCGGCCGCTATCAGCGCCTCTGCCTCAGAGATCACCTCGCGCCAGTCGCGGTGCCGCTCGCGGCCACGAGTACGGGGGATGATGCAATAGGCGCAACCGGCGTTGCAGCCGTCTTGAATCTTGATGAAGGCCCGTACCCGGTCGTTGTAGAGGCCGCGCTCGCCGGCGCCCCAGAACTCATTCGGGGGCGTGGTAACCGGGTCGGCCGGCAGGCCAAAGTACTCCAGGATGACGCGCGGTAGTTCGGCTTTGTTGCGGTTGGGCACTACCACGTCGGCGCCTAACTCGGCCACCTGCTCGGGGGCCAGCTCGGCGTAGCAGCCCGTAACCACTATGAAGGCGTCCGGGTTGGCGCGGCGGGCGCGGCGGATTTCCTTGCGGGCGGTGGACTCGGCGGTGGTGGTGACGCTGCAGGTGTTGATTACCACCAGCTCGGCGCCTTCGCTGGGTTCGACGATTTGGGGCTCGAGCGCCGCCAGCATACCCACCAGCGAGTCCGACTCCGCCTGGTTGACCTTGCATCCCAAATTGCGCACGGCAATCCGCATCCATCCCATTTTGGCCGCGCCCCCACCCTTCGTCAAGGCGAACGCGCCCTCGTCAGCTGCGCCCCGTGGAACGAGGAGTCAGCCGTTGCCATAGGCGATCGCCCGCGTCTTTACCAAAAACGCTACCTTAGCCAACCAACGGCCAACCCTCGCAGCGACCCGAAGCCTACCTTGAAAATACTGACGAATGCAGCTATCGACGGGACTATGCGATAGCGCGGCGGTCGGCAGCGGTAACGACGAAAGAAGGAATGTGACAATGGGTTGAACTATGCGCGTACTCCGGGCATCAGGCCGGACGTTCTCCGCCAGCCCCGGCTGCTAACTCCACGTTTGGCAGCTTTGGAAGAGTGGCCCCCTACTCATGTTCGTCCAGCAAATCCGGCCGGCGTTCGCGGGTACGACGCAGCGCCTCGCGCCGCCGCCATTCGGCCACCTTGCCATGATGACCGCTCAGAAGCACGTCGGGCACCTTCAAGCCGCGGAACTCGGGAGGGCGCGTGTACTGCGGGTAGTCGAGCAAACCCGACGAAAACGAGTCGAGCCGGTGGCTCTCGGGGTCGCCCAAGACTCCGGGCACGAGCCGCGCGGTGGCTTCGATGACCGCCAGCGCCGCCACCTCGCCGCCCATCAACACGAAGTCGCCAATGGACAGCTCGCGGGTCACGAACTCCTCCACGCGGGCGTCAAAGCCCTCGTAGCGGCCGCTGACCAGCACCAGGTGTTCTTTGGTCGCCAGCTCCTCCGCCAATGGCTGCTTGAGCGGCTCGCCCGCCGGCGTTAGCAGTATCACTTCGCTGGCGGGCAACTGGTCTTCTATCGCCTCCACGACCACGTCGGGGCGCAGCACCATGCCTGCACCGCCGCCATAGGGGTAGTCGTCAACCTGCCGATGTTTGTCGTGGGCGTAGTCGCGGATGTCGCGAACGTTAATCTCTATCAGGCCGCGCTGGATGGCCTTGGCTAGTAGGGCCTCTTTGGTCCAAGGCTCTATCAATCCCGGGAACAGCGTTAGTACGGTGTAACGCAGCACGCCTACTCCAGCAGACCGGCGGGCGGACCCGCCAACCGCACTTCGCCGGCGCCGACCTTGACGTAAGGCGCCTGCAACGGCACCATGAAGCGGCGGCGGCCCTTTTTGATTACCAGCACGTCCTGCGCGCCGCTGTCAAGAACCTCCACCACCTCGCCCCAGGGCTCGCCTTCCAAAAACACCGGCATGCCCACCAGCTGGAAATAATACCAGCCGCCTTCGGGCTCTGGCAGGGTCTCGGGGTCCACGTACACGTCGCGCCCGGAAAGCTCGGCGGCCGCCTCGCGGTCGGCCACACCCACGAAGTAGACCACCAGCCCGCCGCCTACTTCTTCCAAGCGCTCCAGCGCCCGCCAGCCGACGCCCTCTATGAAAAGGCGCTCCTGCCCCGCCAGCGCCTCGGGGGCCTCGCTGCGGAACTTAAGGCCTCCCGCCAGCGCGTGTGGCCGGCCCAGGCGACCGATCAGAACCCGGCTCACCGTACTTCTACAGATACCTTGCCGCGCGCAAAGGCGCGCACCACGGTGCGAATGCTCTCTATCACCCGGCCGCGGCGGCCGATGACGCGCCCCTTTTCTTCGGGCGGCACCTCAACGTAATAAACCACCCCGCCCTTGCCGCGGCGCTCTT
Source organism: Thermaceae bacterium (assembly GCA_027023115.1). GTDB lineage: Bacteria > Deinococcota > Deinococci > Deinococcales > Marinithermaceae > Oceanithermus. The sequence goes on along the minus strand of JALVWZ010000097.1, from coordinate 965 downwards.
CCACGCGCACGGCGCTGGGGTCGTCCACGACGGCCTTGGCCAGGTACTCCACTACCTCGCGCATTACGACTCGCTATCCGCCTCGGCGGCAGCGGGTTCGGCCGCGGCGGGTTCGGCGGGAACCGGCTCACCCTTGCGGTAAACCCCGGCCAGCTTGAGGATGCGGCGGGCGGTGTTGGTGGGCTGGGCGCCAACGGAGAGCCAGTAGCGGGCGCGTTCTACGTCCACCTTGTACCAGTTGGGGGTGGTCTTGCGCGGGTCGTAGTAACCGATCTTCTCGATGTACTTGCCGTCGCGCTTCTTGCGGACGTCGGTTACCACGATGCGGTAGTGGGGGTTGAACTTCGAACCAAAACGAGCCAAACGAATCTTTACCATCTCTGCCTACCTCCTGCCAAAAAAGCCGCGCCGCTTGCGCGGGCTCTTGGCGAGCGTTTTCATCATGCCCTTCGTTTCTTCGAAGGTCTTGATGAGCCGGTTGATCTCCTGCACGCTGGTGCCGCTGCCACGGGCGATGCGGCGCCGGCGTGAGGCGTTGAGAATGCGCGGGTTCCTGCGCTCCGCGGGGGTCATGGACTGGATTATGGCCTCCAGGTGCTTGGTGGCCTTGGGGTCTATCTGAAAGCCGGCGGGCAGCGCCTTGCTCAAGCCGGGAATCATCTTGACCAGCTCGGTCATCGAACCCATCTTTTGAATCTGCTTCATCTGCTTGAGCAGGTCGTTCAGGTCGAACTCGTGCGGCGCCTTCTCCACCTCTTCCAACTCGGCCGCCTGGGCGCGCTCCATGAGCGTCTGAATGTCGCCCATTCCGAGAATGCGCTGCGCCAGCCGGTCGGGGTAGAAAGGTTCTATGCCGTCTAGCTTTTCCGAGGTGCCGCCAAAGTAAATGGGCTTGCCGGTTACGTAGCGGGCGCTCAGCGCCGCGCCGCCACGGGCGTCGCCGTCGAGCTTGGTAAGGATGAGGC
>JALVWZ010000096.1 GCA_027023115.1 Thermaceae bacterium | reverse complement strand
CGATGCGCCACAGAGTGAACTGGTTGCGGCTGGCGTCGCCGTTGACCGGCATCTCCTCTACTACCGCGAAGAGCGAGTCGCGGCTGGCGTCGTAGCGGTTCAAGAGGGCCTGGTAGGGCGTGTTCAGGACGCGCGTCCAGACCAGCTTCATCGGGGCCTGGTCGGCCTGGTCCTGGTTGCAGCTGGTTGCCGCGAGCGCCGCCAGGGCCAACGTAATGAGGAGAAGGTAGCGTCTCATGTATCCAGTCTATTTGCCCGCGGACGAAGCGGTAGTAGGGTCTTAGGGGCAGGTCTCGTCACTGCCGTTGCGGGTCACCACCGTGTAGAGGTAGTTGTGGTCGTCGTCATAGCGATAGGACTTGGTGAGCGTGCCCGCGTACCTGGTGCCCACGATTTTGTTCCTGTCGTCGCGGCAATATTCGTAGGAGCTGTAGGTTTCGCTATTGAGCTGGCTGTTTACGTTGCCGTCGTCGTCTTCGTAGTAAGAGTAGTTTTCCGTGTGGACGAGGTTGGTGTATTCCTTGTGACTCGTATCTTCGTTGACGGACTTGGTCTCGCCCGATGAGACGCCAAAGACCCGTGGGGTGTATTCGGTTGAGTTGACGGTGCCTACGAGGATATGACCGGGGAAGGCGCTCCGCGCCGCGCGCGGCAGTGCCGCGCGCGGAACCGCATTTTGCAAGAGCACTACGAACGTAAAGAAAAGTGTCTTTATAAGCCGCGAATACCACGACCATAGTAAGAGCGGGCTACCAGAAAAGCGATGCTAAGTATAACCTCCCAATACGTTGTTCACAGAGTCCTGGAGGAGGCGGTGCGTAGTGCGTGGTAGGTAAGAAGTGGGGGGTAGGAAGTGGGATGTGGGTAGGCTGCATTTGAAGTGCGCGAGACGACGTATGGTGGCGTTTCCACAATACACTTGCCACAAATCGCTTGCTCATTTTGCCTCCCCCAGCGGGGGAGGTGGCCGCAGGCCGGAGGGGGGGTTGTTTGTTAGGAAGTGGGATGTAGGGTGTGGGAGGTGGGTGGGCACGATTCGGCACCGGACGGCTGGCTCATGCGACGTCCAAAACCCCCACCCCGGCCCTCCCCCAAGGGGAGGGAGAGTTGTCCGATGCGAGCTACAGACCGCAGGCGTCCCATCACCATCACCACGCACCAAGCGCTACGCACCACGTACCACTTACCACGCACCAACAGGGCGGACACACGGGTCCGCCCCTACGACGAGATAACGCGCACTACAAGCCACGAGCCACATGCCACAAGCTGCATACCATGAGCTTTCTTTGTCTTCCCCTCCCGAGAAAGGCGGCTACGGGCTGGTTTTTCGTCATTCCGGCCAAGCGAGCCAGCAGGCCCCGCGAGCCGGTCCAGACCGGCGCACTCCCCGTCGCGCCCGTGGAGGCCTTAGGAAGCAATGGTGACAAACGGACAACGATGAAGACGAAGCAACGCCCTCATCCCGACTCCTGACTTAGTCCTGGCACAGCTTTCGCTGGGTGACGATGGGAGATGTGGCCGTCCGCCGGCGCGGTTCCTGGAGGTTGCGGAATCCAAGAAGGTCATGGCGGCATCGTTTCGGTCAAATATCACACCGGCGGCCTCAGCCGGGTGCTCTTTCGGCGGACTATTCTTCGTCAGTTTGTTCGGCCTGGCGCAAACCGGCCCGCCACTCGAGCCCGGCCCAGATCAGGTCGTCCAGGTCGCCGTCCAGCACCTTGTCGGGGTCGTGGCGCATCAGGCCGGTGCGGTGGTCTTTGATGTACTGCTTGTCCAGTACGTAACTGCGGATCTGGCTGCCCCACTCGATGGCCTTTTGTTCGCCCCGCAGCCGGGCCAGTTCCTCCTGGCGCTTTTGCCACTCGCGTTCGAAGAGGCGGCTCTTGAGCACCTTCATGGCCAGCTCCTTGTTCTTGTGCTGGCTGCGGGTGGCCTGGCTGGTCACCATGATGCCGGTGGGCAGGTGGACGATGCGCACCGCGCTGTCGGTGGTGTTTACGCCCTGGCCGCCGTGGCCCTGGGAGCGGTAAACGTCTATCCGCAGGTCCTCGGGTTTGATCTCAATCTCCACCGAGTCGTCCACCTCGGGGCTGACCTCCACCGAGGCAAAGCTGGTGTGGCGGCGGCCGGTGGAGTCGAAGGGGCTGGGGCGGACCAGGCGGTGTACGCCGCGTTCGGCCGAGAGCAGTCCGTAGGCGTTCTCGCCGCGGATTATCAGCTCGGCCGAGTCTATGCCCGCCTCGGGCCCCGGGGTGACGTCCACCAGCTCCACCTTGAACCCGTGGCGCTCGGCCCAGCGGGTGTACATCCGTAGCAGCATCTCGGCCCAGTCCATCGCCTCGGTGCCGCCGGCGCCGGGCTTGATGGTCAAAATGGCGTTTTTCTCGGCGTGCTCGAAGCCGAGCAGGGTTTGGTGGTAGAGGTCTTCGAGCTTTTTCGCGGCCTCTTCCAGCTCGGGCTCGAGGCTCTCCCGCTCTTCGGCACTCGCCTCGTCCCACAGTTCGATCAGGCTCTCGAGGTCGCCCGAAAGCTGCTCGTACTCCTCCACCACCTTTTTTAGCCGCGCCGCTTCCTGAGTTAGCTTTTGCGCCGCCGCCGGGTCGTTCCAGAAGCCTTCCTTGCTCAGTTCCCGCTCGAGCTCCGCGAGCCGGGCCTTCTTACCGGCGATGTCAAAGATACCCCCTGAGGGCGTCGAGTTTTTGCTTCAATTCACGTGCGTCCATGGGCACTTAGTCTAGCAGAGATGGGCAGCATCGCCAGCCCGCTGCGCGAGCAATGCTGTTAAACTGAGTCTGAAAGGCAGCCTTGGAAATGCCAAGAATGCTCCACAAGAACCCCGCCCGCTAGCCGCCAAACTAGGCGGCTAAGGCCGGCCGCAGCGCCAGGAAAGAACCTAGCCTCCTGACCCGGCCGGTTGGGTCAACGTACAAATCACCCCACGACAACCAGACATAGAACCGTCGCTCTCTCGAGGGCGACGGGTATGGAAGGAGCAAGCAATCGTGCGTGTCCCCTTACGTTTTCGCAGGATGTTGTTAATGGCTATAAGTTTCCTGGGCGCGCTTTTGGGTTCGGTGGTTGGCTTCACGGTCACCTGGGCGTCGAGCCGGTACTCCGCCGCGGCCTTGGGTGGTACGCTGCTCGCCGGCATGGTCCCCGGCCTGGTTCTGGATTTGATCGGCGGCGTGCTAGCCGACCGGGTGGACGCCCGTAAGCTGCTTGTTCAGAGCTCGCTGCTTTCGGGCGTGTGCGTTCTGCTTGCGGCGACGTGGCTGGCCTGGTCGCCGGGCGCGGTCGTGTTCGTCGCGCTGAACTTTTCCCTCTCCACTTTGGGAGCGCTGTTCGGTTCGTCTGTCTACGTGCTACTGCCGGCGCTCTTCGCCGAGGAAGAGTTGCTGCGCACGAACGCCAGCCTCAGCCTGGCCAGCGACGTCGCCTATCTCGCCGGACCCTTACTGGGTGCCGGCCTCTTCGCGGCGGTCGGGGCGGCGGGCGCGCTGGCGGCGGCGGCCGTGTTGTCTTTGGTCGCCGGCTCGTTGCTGCTGGCGCTGCCGCCGGTTCCCAGGTCGGGCGCCAAGCGGCCCCTGAACCTGGCGTTCGTGGGGGCGGGTTTTGCGTACCTGGCGCGGTCGCCAACCGTTATGCTGATCGTCTCCTTTTTGG
>JALVWZ010000095.1 GCA_027023115.1 Thermaceae bacterium | reverse complement strand
GCCTCGTCGGTTATCAGCGCGTTTACGTAGTTGCCGCGTAAGGCACCGTGGATGGCGGCCGCCTTCACCTCGCCGCCCACTACGCCGATGACGTTATCTATCCGGCGCAGGTCTTCGTGATTGATACCGATGACGCAGCGGTTCAGCGGAAAGTCTAGCCAGCGCCCTTGCAGATCGTAGTGCTGGGCGCAAACGTCGCCGACCGCACCGCTGGCCCGCACTTCTTGCGCCTCTTCCTCGCTGAGGTAGCCGGCACGCACCAAGCTATAGTATCCGGGGTTGGTGGTGCCGATGCCGACTATGGCAATGTCGGCGCGGCGTGCCCTTTCCAGCGTTTCTTTGATATGGCGCTCCTGCATCAAAGCGGCACGGGCCCGCTCTTCTTTGACGATAAGGGGCGCGTGCAGTTGATAGCTGCGGCAGTGCAGGCGCTCCGCCAGAAGCTGGGCCAGAATCGGCCCGCTGGTAGGGGTCGCCTCGGCTCCGGTCGCTCCTATTAACTGGACCACCTCGACGTTACGAAACTCTCGCGGTCTGATGGCGCGAATCATCTCGTAGAGGGCTCCACCCCAGGAAATGCCAATCGTCATGCCGTCACGCAGGCGCTCTTCGAAGTAGCGAGCCGCCAGCTTGCCGACCCAGGCCAGCACCTCCTGATAGCTTTCGTAGCGGCCGCGCAGGACACGGGCGTCTTTGATGCCGAAGGTACGAATCAAACGCTCTTCCAGGCTTTTGTTGGTCTTTAGGGGATGGTGGACGATAATTTCCACCACTCCGCGGGCCCGGGCTTCGGAGATTAGCCGCGAAACGCCGGAACGGGATATACCGAAGCTTTTAGCTATCTCTTGCTGCGTCTTTTGCTCCTCGTAGTACATCGTGGCCACCTGCGCCAGGTAGGCCAGTCTTTCTTCGTCGCGAGCGTTGCTGGTATCGTATATCTTGGTTCGTTCCATAAGCGTTTACCGTGGTCCCGCGTCACATATGTGATACCAGCATAGCATTATTTCAACTCCGCCAGTGGTATTGTGCACACGAGTGACGAATCCTTGACAGCCAACGGTGTGGCAGACTAGGATGTTCACATAAGTTACATAGCGCTGACATATGTGAATATCAGCGCTCACAGGAGGCCGGTTGGCCATGACGGCGAAACAACACGTGTTTTTCCGCAATCCCCCTCACGGAGGCTTGATTGCGGATATGGGAGAACGCCATGAAATCCGCTGATTCAGCTAACGCGAACAAGCCTCCGGGCAACGTGATGCTCGAGCTGCGCAACGTCTGGAAGGTCTTTGCTGGCGTGCCGGTGCTCAAGGGTATCAACTTTACCCTCGCCGAGGGCGAGATACACGCCCTCCTGGGCGGCAACGGCTCCGGCAAGTCCACCACGATGAAGATAATCTCTGGCGCCTACCAGCTCGACGACGGCGAGATCAGGCTCTACGGAAAACCGGTAAAGCTGGACTCTCCCAAAGTGGCCCACGACGCCGGTATATACATGGTGCCGCAGGAACCCCACGTGTTCCCTCACCTTTCGGTGCTGGAAAACCTGGGTATAGGCCTGGACTTTAGCCCCGCCGAGCTGCGCACCCGGGTCGAACCGCTGCTGGAGTCACTCGGCTTTCACGCCGATCTCGAAGAAGAAGCGGCGTTCTTGAGCATTGCCCAGCAACAGCTCCTGGAAATCGTCCGCGGCCTGTTGCGCAACGCTCGCGTGCTCATTTTCGACGAACCGACCTCGGCGCTGACCTTTCGTGAAACCGAACAGCTTTTCGAGAGAATGCGGCGGCTGGCGGCGCAAGGCATCGGTCTGATCTTCATCTCCCACCGCCTCGGCGAGGTAATGGAAATTGCTGACCGCGTTAGCGTGCTTCGTGACGGAGTAATGGTCCTGGACGAACCGGTCGGCAATATCACTCCCCACGACCTAGTACGGGCCATGCTGCCCGAGTCGAGCGAAAACGTCACCAGCGAAGAGAAACGCGAACGTCTCGAGCCGGGCGAGGTGGTGCTCGAGGTAGAAAACCTTCACAGCGAGGCCTTTTCCGACGCCAGCTTCAAGCTGCGCGCCGGTGAGGTGTTAGGCCTGGCCGGCTTGGTAGGTTCGGGTCGCACCGAGCTTTCGGAGGCCATAGTCGGCATCGACAAGCACGCCCACGGGCTGGTAAAGATTGGCGGGACGGCGCTAAACAACCGCTCGCCCTCGATATGCCAGCAACACGGCCTTGTTTACGTTCCCGAAGACCGTCACGCCCACGGCATATTTCTGGACCTGCCGAGCGTCTACACGATTACCGCCGGCATTCTCGACCGGCTGGGCAAGTGGTTCCTCTCGTCAGAAGCAGAACGTAGTATCGGCGAGCGCTTCGTTGACGCGATGAACATCAAACTGACCAGCATTTGGCAAATCGCCGGCACCCTTTCCGGCGGCAACCAGCAAAAGGTGGTGCTGGCCAAGGCGCTAGCCGGTGAGCCGCGGGTGGTGATCCTCGACGAACCGACGCGCGGCATCGACGCCTCGGCCCGGCAAGACGTCTACCGGCTGATTCGCGAGCTTACCCGTCAGGGAGTCGCCATCTTGTTGATATCCTCCGAGCTCGAAGAGGTGGTCGACTTGAGCGACCGGGTTCTGGTCATGTACCGCGGCCGCCTGACCGAGGAGCTGACCGGAGACGACATCAATCTCGAGCGCGTTACCGAAGCGTCATTTGGCCTTACGGCGGAGGTGCCGGCATGAAGAAGTTTCTCCGCAGCCGCGAAGCCCTGATTACCGGTCTGCTCATCCTGCTCATTCTCTTTACCGGCCTTTTCAATAGCAACATCTTCAAGTTCAACAGCATTACCGAGATATTCAACGCCAGCCTGACGTTGGTGCTCATCTCCCTGGGTGAAATGTTCGTCATCTTCACCCGCGGTATTGACGTTTCAGTGGGCGCCACCACCGGCTTGGCGGCGGTTATCCTGGGTACCACCCTCAACCTGGGCTGGCCCATTGGATGGGCCATCAGCGCGGCCATCGTTACCGGCATCCTCGCCGGCATGGTCAACGCCGTCGGCATTACCTTCCTGCGGGTGCCGCCCATCATCATGACGTTGGGCACCCTGGGCATCTACCGCGGCCTGATGCGCATCATCACCGGCGGCAGCTGGATCGAAAATCTGCCGCAAAGCATCAAGGAACCGAACCTCTGGAAGTTCGCCGGCATTCCCTTTTACGTCTGGCTGACCCTGATCGTCATCGCCATCACCGCCTGGATAACCCTCAAATACAAACCGGCACGCTACTTCTACGCCGTCGGCGATAACGAGCAGGGTGCCTACATCCTGGGCATTCCAGTGCGCCTAACCCTGTTCGCCGCCTATACGTTGGCCGGCTTTTTCGCGGCGCTGGCGGCGGTCGTCTTTACCTCGCAAATCGGTTTCGTATCCATGAACGCCGCCGACGGCTTCGAGCTGAAGGCCATCGCCGCCAACGTGCTCGGCGGCGTCAGCCTGACCGGCGGTATCGGTACGCCGCTAGGCGCGGCAATCGGCGCCCTCTTCATGACCGCCGTGCACAGCATGCTCATCTTCCTGGGGGTCCCAGGTATTTGGGACAACGCCTTCGCCGGCGTCATTTTGCTGACGGTCGTGTACATCGACTACCACGTTCGCAGCGCGCTCGAGT
>JALVWZ010000094.1 GCA_027023115.1 Thermaceae bacterium | reverse complement strand
GGCAACAGGTGGTGGTGGGTGACGAAGACCTTCAGGTCGCCCGCGTCGGCGGCGTCGAGCGCCTCGTGCAACCAGGGGTAGATGCTGCGGCCGATACGCCCCTCGTCCAGGTCGGGCTCGCTGGAGTCGGCGGCCACGATGTGCACCCCGGGAAGGCGGACGATCCGGTAGCGGGAGCCGTAGAGCTCCTCGAAGTGAACGTAGCCGACGTTGCGCGAGTCGTGATTGCCGGGGGTGACCAGCATGGGCGCTTCGAAGCGGTCGGTCCAGCGCTTGGCCTCGAGGTACTCGAACTCCAGACCGCGGTCGGTAAGGTCGCCCGAGAGAACCAACAGGTCGGGCCGGGCGCGGTTCACCTCGGCCAGGAGCTGCTCCATTAGCTCCGGCTGGAAATACTTGGAGCTAACGTGAATATCAGAAATGTGGTAGAGGCTGACCATGTCTACGCTTCCATTCTACCGCCGTCGCTTCAGGGCTCCTCCCAAAAATAGGGGCTGATGGCGGTCACTCGCGCGCCATCGAAGACCAGCTCGGTGGCCGTGAAGCGCGCCGGCCCTTCGGCGCTGCGAAAAGGCTGCGGCCGGGCGGTGAGGAAGCGGTCCAAAAAGGTCTTCACCTCGCCGCCGATTATCGAGCGGTAGGTGCCGGTCATGCCCACGTCGGCCTGGATGGCGGTTCCGCCGGGCAGAAAGCCGGCGTCGAGGGTGGGGATGTGGGTATGGGTGCCCAGCACCGCCGCCACCCGGCCATCCAGGTAGAAGCCGAGGGCGTACTTCTCGCTGGTGGCCTCGGCGTGGATCTCGACGATCGCCGCATCGTGGGGTACCTCGGCGAGGATCCGGTCCACGGTGCGGAAGGGGTCGTCTAACAACAAACCAATGTTTACCCTTCCCATTACCTGGATCACGAGCAGCCTGAAGCCGCCGCTCTCCAGCACCCACCAGCCCTTGCCGGGAGTGCCCGGCGGGTAGTTGGCGGCGCGGATTATCGGCTCGGTCTCGATGAGTTCGTAGACCTCTTTTTTGTCCCAGGCGTGGTTACCGAGGGTTACCAGGTCGGCCCCCGCCTCGCGGATGAGGCGGTAGCTCTTACGATCCAGGCCCTTGCCCCCGGCGGCGTTCTCGCCGTTGACTATCACCCAGTCGTACTCGTCACGGATGTCGGGCAGGTGCATCGCCAGCACCCGCTTTCCGGGCTTGGCGGTCACGTCGCCGACGAAGAGAACCCGCATTGCGTTCTAGGCGCTGGCCTCGAGGCCGGCCATCATCAGACCCATCTGCTCCTCGGTTACCTCGTCCGGCTTTACCTCGCCCACTATCCGCCCCTCGTACATCACCAGGATGCGGTCGGAAAGGTTCATCACCTCGTTGAGGTCGGCCGAGACCAGCAGCACAGCCATGCCCTTGTCGCGCGCTTCGACGATGTTCTGGTGGATGAACTCGATGGCACCGATGTCCACGCCACGGGTCGGCTGAGCGGCTATCAAGACCTTGGGGTCACGGGCCAGCTCGCGCCCGACGATTATCTTTTGCGCGTTACCGCCCGAATAGCGCCGCCCGATTAGGTTGATGCTGCGCGGCCGCACGTCGAACTCCTCCACCACCCGCTCGGCGTACTCGTCTATGACCCCGTCCTTGAAAAAACCCCAGAAGCCCACGAAGGGCGGGCGGTAATGGTCGCCGAGAATGACGTTGTGGCGGGTGGAGAACTCGAGTATCAACCCACGGTCGTTGCGTTCCTCGGGAATGTGACTCACGCCCCACTCGCGCACCTTGCGGGCACTCTGGGCCAGCTCCTGGCCGTTGTAACGGACGCTGCCCTTATAGGGCCGCAGGCCGGTTAGCACCTCCACCAGCTCGGTCTGGCCGTTGCCCTCGACGCCGGCGATGCCGACGATCTCGCCGGTGCGCACGCTTAGCGAAACGCCGTTCAGCTTGGGGCGCACGCCGCCCTTGACGAACAGGTCCTCCGCCTCCAATACCACCTCACCCGGCTCCGCCGGCTTCTTGTTGACGGTCAGGATCACCTCGCGGCCGACCATCATCCGCGCCAGCTCGGCCACGTTGGTTTCGGGGGTGTTGACCGTTCCCACCACCTTGCCGTCGCGAATGACCGTTACCCGGTCGGAGACCTCCATTACTTCGTCCAGCTTGTGGGTGATGAGGATGATGGCGTGCCCCTTGTCGGCGAACTCGCGCAGGAACTTGAAGAGCTCGTCCACCTCCTGCGGCGTCAGCACCGCCGTCGGCTCGTCGAGAATGAGAATGCGGGCGTCACGGTAGAGGGTCTTGAGGATCTCGACCCGCTGCTGCGCGCCCACCGGCAATTCTTCGATGATGGCGTCGGGATCCAGGTCGAAGCCCAGCTCTTCGATCAGGGCGACCACCTTCTTGCGGGCAGCGGCGTAATCTATGGCCGGGCCCGTCTTGGGCTCCATGCCCAAGATGACGTTATCGAGCACCGAGAGCGTATCTACCAGCATGAAGTGCTGGTGAACCATGCCGATGCCCAAAGCGATGGCGTCGGACGGCGACTTGATGTTCGCCTTTTCCCCGTCTACGAAAATCTCGCCCTCGTCGGGGGTCACCAACCCGTAGACGATCTTCATCAGGGTGGACTTACCGGCGCCGTTTTCGCCCACCAGCGCCAGCACCTCGCCCCACTTGACCCCGAGGCTGATATGGTCGTTTGCCAGCACCAGCGGGTAACGCTTGGTAATGTTCTTAAGTTCCAGGGCGTATTCGCTCACGGGCGTAGTATACCAACCGCGCCGGCGGCACGAGAAAGAAGCGCCCCCGAAGGGGCGCTGTCTTGGTGGGGTAGAAATTAGCGCTCTGAAGGAACCTTGATCTTGCCGTCGATGATCTGACGCTTGATGATCTCCAGGCGGGTGATCACGGCCTGCGGGATGAGCGCTTCGTTGTACTCGTCGAGCGCGTAGCCCACGCCGTTGTTGGCCAGACCGAACTCGTGGATGCCGCCCTTGAACTTGCCCTCTACGACGCTCTTGATGGTGTCGTAGGTGGCGACGTCCACGCGCTTCATCATCGAGGTGAGGACGAAGTTGAGGGTCTTGGGGTTGTTGTCGGTGTCGCCCAAGTAGTTCTGGTTGGCGTCCACGCCGATCATGAAGATGGGGCGCTGGTCCTTACCGCAGGGGTTGCCGGGGACGTTGCGGAAGGGGTCGCGGATGAACTTCTTGCCGCTGGTGCACTTGGTCTGCTTGATGTAGTCGAGCACGCCCAGGCCCGAACCGCCGGCGGCGGCGTAGATGATGTCGGCGCCCTGCGAAACCTGCGACTGGGCGATCTCCTTGGCCTTGGCCGGGTCGTTCCAGGCGGTGGGGGTGTTGCCCACGTAGTTGATGATGACGTTGCACTTGATGCCGTCTTCTTTGCAGGCGTACTCGACGCCGGCCTTGTAGCCCTGCTCGAACTTGTGGATCAGCGGAATGTCCATGCCGCCCACGAAGCCGACGGTGCCCGTCTGGGTCAGCTTACCGGCAATGTAGCCGACCAGGAAGGAGCCTTCTTGCTCGCGGAATACCAGGCTGGCCACGTTGGGAAGCTTGACCACGGAGTCGATGAGGGCGAAGTTGAGGTCGGGGAACTCCTTGGCCACCGCCTCGACGGCGCCCTGCTGGGCGAAACCGACCGCGATGATCAGGTCAAAGTCTTCTTCGGCGAAGTTGCGGA
>JALVWZ010000093.1 GCA_027023115.1 Thermaceae bacterium | reverse complement strand
CCCCCGACTCTCTTTTGGAAGCCGCCGATCGCGAGATGTACGCCGCCAAGGCTCGCAAGGTAAGCGTTCTGGGAGTTCCCACCGACTAGCCGCAGAGCACGTACACGCCGCTCACGATAGCGCCACGTCGCCGCGAGCATCTCTCGCCACCCCGGTAGAAGCCAGGGGCCGGGACCAAGTCGGAGGCCGTGGTTTTGGAACGCTGCGCCGTCATCGTTGACGTCTGTATGCTGCCATTGCTACCTGTGGCGTCTATGGGCGGCTGGCCTGGTTTCCAGTTTGCGGGGCCTATTGGCTTACTTGGCTGGAATGACGAAATAGCGGCAAGTGGTCTGTGGCTCGTGGCGCGTTCTATCCCGTCATAGGGGCGAACCCGTGTGTCCACCTTGTGGGTACGTGGTACGTCGTACGTAGTACATGGTGCGTGATGATGGTGACATGGCATGTGGCCTGGAGCTTGTGGCCTGTGATGCGTTTTCGGCTCGATGCGCGTTTCATCCCGTCGTAGGGGCGGACCCACGTGTCCGCCCGCACTGCGCGAAGACGTGAGCACGCCTGTTGCTATAGTCAACGAAGCAAAGCTCCATCTCCTTCGGGGAGGGTTGGGGTGGGGGTTTTTGAAACCGGCAAGTGGCCCGTGGCTCGTGGCCAGTGGAAGTACCGCGACTCGCTAGCGTCAGCGCGCTTAGCGCATTCGATTCAAACTACCTACTACCTACCACGTACCGCATACAGTTCACTTATCCCACAACCAACCTCCCACAACCTAATCACTGCTACAACGAACTACGCACTACGTACCACTTACCGCTTTCTCTCGGAAGGTTCTAGTGAAGGTTGTGTCGATTGGCTACAACTAGATCCCCGCCACCGCCGGGTAACGGTGGCTGAGGCTGTGCGCCAGCGCCAGCGCTGCTTGCTTGTCCAAGAACTGATTGCCGTTGCCGCACTTGGGGCTGAGGATGCAGCGCGGGCAGCCGTTCTTGCAGGGGCAGGTGCTGAGCTGCTCGTAAGTTGCGGCCATCCAGCGGCCGAACTGCTCGGCGCCGGCGCGGGCGTAGCCCACGCCGCCCGGGTAGCCGTCGTAAATGAACACCACCGCGCCCTCGCCCGAGGGCAGTTCGTGGGGGTAGACGGGGTAGCTGACGCCGCCCACGTCGCGCCGCTCGGCCAGTACGAAGAGGGGCAACAGGCCGATCATGGCGTGCTCGAGGGCGTGAATGCCGCTGGGAACCTGGTCCGGGGGCAGCTGCTCGACCGGCGGATGAAACCAGACCGCCTCGGTGTCGAAAGCCACCTCGGGCATCTCCAGCTCCACCTCCTCGAGCACCGCCTCGGTAACGTAGCGCTTCTTGACGTAGCCGACGACCTGCTCGCGCATCCGCACCCGTCCCACCCAGACCCCGGGGCGAACTTCGCGCGTGTCTTCGGGGTAGACCAGAATCTCGGTGTTGGCGCGCGGCTGGGTGTAGTAGTCTTCCAGGCTTGGTAGCAGCACGATTTCGCGCTTCTTCGGGTCCAGGTTGCGCACTAGGTAGCTCTCTCCCTGGTGCAGGTAGACGGCTCCCGGATGAGCCTCCCAATACGCTTGGCGTTCGTCGAGCTGGCCCATAGCCTCGCCGGCGGCGGTGCGCAGGCTGAAGACGACCCCGCTGCCACGCAGGCTGATCCGGCGGTGCGGCGCTTTGTAGGGGGTACGACAGACCCCCCGGCTGCGCCTAAAGTTTTCGTCCAAAAGCTCTTCCTTGCAGATCGGCTCGTCCACTCCGACCGGCTTTTCGGCGGCGGCGCAGTGCAGGTGAGCGGGGTAGAGGTAGCGGTTTTGCCAGTCGGCCACCGCCGCTTCCGGCGGGCTGCCGAGGAGCAGCTGAGGACGGCGCAAAAAGTACTCGTCCAGCGGGTCTTCGCGCGGGATCCAGAGTGCGAGCGCCCGCTCGCGGCCGCGGCCGGCGCGACCGGCCCGTTGCCAGAAAGAGTTGACCGAGCCCGGATAGCCGACCATGATCACCGCGTCCAGGCCGCCAATGTCGATGCCCAGCTCGAGCGCGCTGGTGCTTACCAGCACGCTCACCTCGCCGGCCCTGAACGCCTCCTCCAGCGCGGCCCGCTCGGCGGCGGTGTAGCCGGCGCGGTAGCTGCGCACTTTGTCTTCCACGTCGGTGCCGCGGGTGTAGCGACTGATCAGTTCGGCGGTCTTGCGGCTGCCGGTAAAGATGAGCGTCTTCAGGTCGTGGGTGGCGGCCCAGACGGCCAGCTCGGCGGCCTCCAAATTGGCGCTGCGACGGCGTTCGCCGGCGGGGTCGAGGGCCCGCGGCAGCCAGACCACGAACTCCATCTCGCTGCCGCGCCCCCGGGCGGTTACCGCCTCGAAGGGCAGGCCGGTGAGGGCGGCGGCGTGCGCGGACGGGTTGGCGATGGTTGCCGAGGCGGCTATGACCTGCGGGCGGCTGCCGTAATGAGCGGCAATCCGCAGCAGCCGCCGCAGGATGAGGGCCACGTGGCTGCCGAAGACGCCGCGGTGATAGTGAGCCTCGTCTATTACCAGATAGCGCAGGTGGCTAAAGAACCGCGCCCAGCGGCTGTGATTGGGGAGGATGCCAAAGTGGAGCATGTCGGGGTTGGTCAGAATGGCCAGCCCCTCCTCGCGGGCCCGCTTGCGACGCGCCGGCGGGGTGTCGCCATCGTAGGTAAAGACCCGTTCGGAAAGGTCGTAAACGTCGGCCAGGGTTTCCAGGCGGCCGTACTGGTCGCGGGCCAGCGCTTTGGTGGGGTAGATGAAGAGGGCCGTTTCCCCTTCTTGCATGGCGCTTACCACTGGCGCCTGGAAGACCAGGCTCTTGCCTGAGGCGGTGGGGGTGGCCAGTACTACGTTGCGACCTTCTTCCAGTAGCTCGAACGCGCGCGCCTGGTGGGCGTAGGGAGCCAGCCCCCAGCTGGCCAGCACCGGCTTGAAGGCGCCTTCGTAAGGGACTGGCTGAGGCGGCAGCGCGGGCAGGAGGCGGTGGTAGGAAATCTGTTGGGCGTAACCGGGGAGGGCCTCGAGCCAGTTCTTGTAGCCGCCGAATGGTTCGACCGCCAGCGGAAGCATCAAGGCCATTCTATGCGGCGCAAGTGAGAAGCCGGCGCTTTAGCGCCGGCCGGGAAGTCGGGATGGGCTAGTTCTTCTTGGGAACGTTGAGGAAGGGCTGCGCACCCGCCTTCCCCTGGGGTACGCCGGCGGCGCGGGGCGGGTTTTCCTCTTCAACGACCGCCACCCGCTGCACCACCGCGGCCGCCAGCTGCCGGTAGGCGTCGGCAACCGGGCCTTCCTGGAACGCCGCCGGCAGACCGGCGTCGGAGCCCTTACGAATGTTTACGTCCATGGGAATGCGGGCCAGAATGGGCGCTCCAAAGACCTCGGCGAACGAGTCCATGCCGCCCTTGCCAAAAACGTCTATCTCCTCGCCGCAGTGCGGGCAGACGAGGTAGCTCATGTTTTCGACGAAGCCAAGCAGGTTGACGTCGAGCTTTTGCAGCATGCTAACGCCGCGGCGAACGTCTTCCAGCGCCACCTCCTGTGGCGTTCCCACCACCAGCGCGCCGGAAAGCGGCAGGAGCTGCATCACCGAAAGGGGAATGTCGCCGGTGCCCGGCGGCATGTCCACCACCAGGTAGTCGAGTTCGCCCCAGTCGGTCTTCTGGGTAAAGTCGCGTACGAAGC
>JALVWZ010000092.1 GCA_027023115.1 Thermaceae bacterium | reverse complement strand
TCGGTGGAAGGCTCGGTGGCCAGCCGCGACGTTTACGGCGGCACCGCCCCGAACCAGGTGCGCGAACAGATCGAGGAGGCCAAGGAAGAACTGCGGGAGGAAGGGCCATGATGAAGCTGGAACTCAAGTCGGCCGTGCTGCCCGAGGTTAGCGAAGACGCCGAAACCAACCTGCGCAAGGCGCGTCTGAGCGACGTCGAGCAGATTTTCGAGCTCATCAAGTACTGGGCCGAGCAGGGGTACATGCTGGTACGCAGCCGCAGCCAGCTCTACGAGAACATCCGCGACTTTTACGTGGTCGAGGACGCGGACGGCTACATAGTCGGCACGGTGGCCCTGCACGTCCTCTGGGCGGACCTGGCCGAAGTGCGCAGCCTGGCCGTGCACCCGGCGCGCCAGGGCCAGGGCCTGGGGCGCTGGCTAGTGCTGGCCAGCGAACGGGAAGCGCGCGACCTGCACGTCCCCAAGGTGTTCACGTTCACTCTGCAGGACGGCTTCTTCCGCAAACTCGGCTACCAGGACATTCCCCGCGAGGAGCTGCCCCCCAAGGTCTGGGTGGAATGCGCCGACTGCCCCTTCCAGGACAACTGCCACGAGATTCCTCTAATCAAGCACTTGCCCGGGGTCGACGCGGAAGGTAGCGTGTAGGCGATGCAGGAACGCGCGGTTCTGGTTCTCGAAGACGGCACCTACTACCAGGGGTTCGCCTTCGGTCACACCGGCAAGATGCCCGGCGAGGTGGTGTTCAACACCTCCATGACCGGCTATCAGGAAATCCTGACCGACCCCAGCTACCACGGCCAGATCGTGGTGATGACCTACCCGCAGATCGGCAACTACGGGGTAAACGTCTACGACATGCAGTCGAACCGCCCCTGGGTGCGCGGCTTCGTCGCCCGCGAGTTCAGCCCCATCGCCTCCAACTACCGCGCCCACCAGACCCTCGACGAGTTCATGAAGGAGTACGGGGTGGTGGGTATCCACGGCGTGGACACCCGCTCGCTGGTGCGCAAGATCCGCGAGGGCGGCGTGATCAAGGGCGTAATCGCCCACGCCAGCCAGTATTCCGGCCCCGACCACCAGTTCACGCCCGAGGAGATCGAGCGGTTGGCATTCGAAGCCAAAGCCTGGATAGACATCGACGGCCGCGACATGACACCCGAGGTGACCACCCCCATCCCCTACGCCTACCCGACGCTCAAGAGCGGCAAGCGGATAGTGGTGATGGACTTTGGCATCAAACACGCCATCGTCGAACAGCTGGCGGCGCACGGCGCCGAGGTGATAGTGGTGCCGGGCAAGAGCTCGCCGGCGCAGATAATGGCCCTGCAACCGCACGGCCTGCTCGTTTCCAACGGCCCCGGCGACCCGGAAATGCCCAAGTACGCCCATGAATCGCTCTGGAAGCTGATGGGCCTCTTGCCCACCTTCGGCATCTGCCTGGGGCACCAGCTGTTGGCCATCGCCGCCGGCGGACGCACCTTCAAGATGAAGTTCGGCCACCGCGGCGCCAACCACCCGGTCAAGAACCTGCTCGACGGCAGCATCGAAATAACCAGCCAGAACCACGGCTTTGCGGTGGACATCGACAGCCTGCGCGAGTTCAAGCCGACCCACGTCAACCTGAACGACGGCACCCTCGAGGGCATGGCCCACGAGCGTTACCCGGTCTTCTCGGTGCAGTACCATCCCGAGGCCAGCCCCGGCCCCCACGACTCGCGCTACCTCTTCCAGCGCTTCCTGGACGAGGTGGACGCCTTCCACGGCGACGCGGTGCCGGCGCAAAAACAACGCCCCGACGCATTTGGCGTGTAGCGGCCGCCTGCGGAAACGCTTTTAAGCTACGCTAAAGAAGCCGCGCCGCCCACAGGGCGGCGCGGCCTGTCTGTTCGTCCGTCGCTCAGAGGCTGCGGCGCAGCAGGTCGGCGTGCTCCACGCTAAGGGGAGTTTCCAGGATGGGCTCCGAGACCACCTCGCCGTCCTCGGTCACTTCGACCGCGTGGAAGATGAACACGCCCCGCTCGAGGTCAAAGCCAAACGCCCCCAGTGCCCGCTCCTTGAGGAAGGCGGCGATCTGCTCGTCCTCGGCCACCGCCTTCTTGACGAAGCCAGGGGCCCAGATGCGCACGTGGAAGAAGATATCGGCGTCCAGATCGGCTGCAGCGGCCTCTTTCAGGAACGCCTTGGTGAGCGCGTAGTTGGTCTCGCCGTCGGCTTCGCCGCCGTAGGCCAGCATTACCGTGTTCGCGCCCGCGAGTGCCCGTGCCGCGTCCTTCGCGTCCGCCGGCTTCTCGGTAACGGCCGTGGCCACCCGAGCCAAACCGCCCTTGTCGGCCAGGAAGGCCGCTTCGACGGCCCCAGTCAGGCTCGCGCAGATGAAGCTCTTGTTGGTCACCACGCCCAGGCTGGGAATACCGTAGGCGTCAGCCAGTACCTCTCCTACGATCCTGCCGGTCAAACCGCGCAAAGTGTACTGTTCCGCCAAGCTCAAACTAGCCATTGCCCTCACCTCCGAAGCGGCATTCTAAGTATTCCGATACACTTTGTCAAGTATTACCTCAGGAGGCGAAGCGCTCGTAGATGATGTTGACCATCACCGCCGCTTTGACGTCCTGCTCGGTTACCCCTTTTACCTCGTGGGTCGAGAAAGAAACCCCCACCTTACCCGGCATCACGCAGACCGCGTCGGGGTGGTGGCCCAGCTGCTCGGCCAGCAGGAATATGCGCCCGGCGAAGGCGGCAGCGTCGGCGTAGACCTTGAACGGAAAGACTTTCTCGATCCGCCCCTCCTCGTAGCGCCAGCCGGGCAGGTCCGCCAGCGCTTTCCTTATCTGTTCCTCCGACCATCGTCTGTCCATAACTGCCATTGTAAGCGCCCTGACCGTGTGCTATACTGCTCGCTGGCATCCTGCCTGGGGGCCCGCCCCGATCCCCCCAGCGCAGTGACTCCCGAGAAAGACCCAGGAGGTCGGTAGTGCAGAAAACGTATGTGCCTAAAGAAATCGAACCCCGGTGGGTTCTGGTGGACGCTCAGGGTAAGACCCTGGGCCGTTTGGCGAGCGAGATCGCCAAGATTCTGCGCGGCAAGCACCGCCCCGATTTCACCCCCAACATGCTCAGCGGCGACTACGTAGTGGTCATCAACGCCGAAAAGGTGCGCCTCACCGGTAACAAGCTGCAGCAAAAGACCTACACCCGCTACTCCGGCTACCCCGGCGGCCTGAAGCGCATTCCCGCTGCCACCATGCTCGAGCGCCATCCCGAACGGGTGCTCCAGCACGCCGTCAAGGGCATGCTCCCCAAGGGCCCGCTGGGCCGGCGCATGCTCAAACGGCTCAAGGTATACGCCGGCGAGCAGCACCCCCACGCGGCCCAAAAACCCGAGCCCATCGAGTTGGAGGTTAACTAATGGCGATCCAGCAATACTACGGCACCGGCCGGCGTAAGACCGCCGTTGCTCGTGTCTTCATGCGGCCGGGCAAGGGCCAGATCACCATCAACGGCAAGCCCTTCGAAGACTACTTTAGCGGCCTCGTCAAGGCCGCCTCGGCCCTGGACCCGCTGCGCCACGTCAACAAAGAGGGCCAGTTCGACCTCTACGTGACCGTCAAGGGCAGCGGCAAGTCGGCGCAGATCGACGCCATCAAGATGGGCCTGGCGCGCGCCCTGGTCGAGTACGACGAAGAGCTGCGGGTGCCCCT
>JALVWZ010000091.1 GCA_027023115.1 Thermaceae bacterium | reverse complement strand
GACTGGGCCAGCGCATGATGTGCTCGGGTTCGGCCCGCTTCCAAAGCGCCCAGTCGCGCGGGTCTTCTTTCTCGCCGCGCACCTCCACCCGCGCCCCGGCCTGCTGGTCTTCCAGCTTGCGGCCCGAAAGCTTGCCGTAGTCGGGCCACTTGGCGGCGCGGAAGTAAACCGAGCCGTTCACCTCGTAGGCGTAACCGCGTTCCAGAAGCTCCTTGGTTAGCTCTATTTGCTCGATGATGTGGCCGCTGGCGCGGGGGGTGATGCTGGGCTTGGCCACGTTGAGGGCGCCGGTGTCTTCGAAGTAGCGCCAGAAGTACTTGTCGGCTACCTCCATCGGCTCGAGCCGCTCCAGCTTGGCCCGCTTTTGGATCTTGTCTTCTCCTTCGTCGGCGTCGTCGGTCAGGTGGCCCACGTCGGTCACGTTGGAAACGAAGCGGACCCGGTAGCCTTCGTGCATCAGCCAGCGCCGCAAGACGTCGTAAACCACCGCGGCGCGGCCGTGGCCCAGGTGGGCGTCGGAGTAGACCGTGGGCCCGCAAACGTAGATGCCCACGTGCCCCGGCGTTGCCGGCACGAACTCCACCTTTTTTCGTTGCATCGTATCGTACAGAACGAACGGCATTTCAACCTCCACGTTCAGCAAAGACCTCGTTTTTTGCGGGAACCAGGTAAAGGCGGCTCAGTACCGACATCGGCGCGCCAAAGTCATGGGCACATTCTAGCACGGGCTAGGCCAGGCAGCGGTCTTTGAGGCCCTGCAGGAAGCCTTCGATGTTCTCCTGCATCAGCTTTTTGACCAGCTTTTGCAAAAGCGCTCCGAACATGGGCAGGTTCAGCTCGTAGTCGAGCGTCAGCTTGACGCGGGTTTCATTTTCGCCTTCCGGGATGAAGACCCAGGTGCCCTCGTACTTGTCGAAGTCGCCCTCGTCGCTGTAAAAGCGGTTTCTCAGGTTGGCGTCGTCCCACTCTTCGACCTCGGTCCACTGCACTTTCTTGCCCATGGCCACGGCCAGATAGCGGGTCTTGGAGCGCTGCGGCGTCTGCTCAAGCACTACCAGTTCCTTGACGTCCTTCAGGTACGGAGCCAGCCCCTCGAGGTCCTTAGCGGCGGCGTAAACCTCGGCCGCGGGCCGGGGAATGACGATCTCAGCTTCTACTCTCGGCATAGCTCGTTTTACCCGTTTTCTTCACTAGCGTGC
Organism: Thermaceae bacterium; assembly: GCA_027023115.1. Taxonomy (GTDB): domain Bacteria; phylum Deinococcota; class Deinococci; order Deinococcales; family Marinithermaceae; genus Oceanithermus. The sequence continues at coordinate 2,508 of JALVWZ010000091.1, read as the reverse complement.
AACCTGGCGTACTCATCGGCGGCGTCCAGCGCCGCGCCCAGCGAGTAGCCACGCCCCTGCAGAAAACGCACCATTCGCGCCCGTTCGCCTTTGTGCCGCCAGGCGTGCTTCTTGAGCAGCGCCAGCGCCCCTTGGCCCTCGTCCGTAGCATCTTCCAATGCGGCGCGGATAATCTCGTCCTTCACGCCCCGTCGGGCCAGCTCCGCCCGCAAGCGCAGTGGCCCCCAGCGCTCGCGGCGGCTTCGCACGAAAGCCTCGGCGTATTGCCGGTCGTCCAGATAGCCCCACTCCTCGAGACGGCCCAGCACCCGCTCGGCCACCTCCGGACTGGTGCGCTTGAGCAGCTTTTCCAGCAGCTCGCGGCGGGTCTGCATCTTCCGCCCCAGCGAACGCAGGGCGTACTGCATGGCCCTTTCTTCGCTGTATGGCTCCTTCTGCTTCACCAATTCCAGCCTACACGGCTATACTAAGCTTCGTGCGCGTTTTCGCCATCGCCGACCCCCACCTCTCCAGCCAGAACCCAAAGCCGATGGACGTTTTCGGCCCTGGATGGCAGGGCCACCCCCAGGCTTTTTTCGAGGGCTGGCGGCGGGTGGTGGGCCCCGAAGACTTGGTGGTAATCGCCGGCGACATCTCCTGGGCCATGCGCCTCGAAGACGCCCTGCCCGACCTGCAGGCAATTGCAGAATTGCCGGGCAAGAAGGTTCTCCTGCGCGGCAATCACGACTACTGGTGGCCCTCTATTAGCCGCCTGCGGGCCGCCCTTCCCGAAGGCATGTACGCCATTCAGAACGACAGTCTGGTTATCGGCGGCGTGGCCGTGGCCGGCACCCGCGGCTGGCTGGTGCCCGGCAGCCCCGAGTACGGCGAGCAGGACGAAAAGATTTACAAGCGCGAGGTCGAACGCCTGCGCCTCAGCCTGGCCAGCTTGGCCGGCAAGGACTATGACAAGCTGGTGATCGCCCTTCACTTCCCGCCCACCGGGCCCGACGGCAGCCCCACCGGCTTTACCGACCTGATCGAGCAATTCAAGCCCGACGCCGTCGTTTACGGACACCTCCACGGCGCCGAAAACGCCTGGCTGCTCACGAACTGGAAGGGTATTCCCTTCCACCTGGTGGCGGCCGACTATCTGCGCTTCGAGCCCAAGCTCGTTTTGGAAAACTGAGTTTGTCACAACCTGTGGGCTTGGTTGATGTAAAACGTCCTCTGCTCCTTTGGCCGTAACGCCTAACCGGACGTGCCGCTCTTTGATCTTCCTCGTATTCGGTACAATGTTCCTATGGACGCACTATTGTTTTGGGGCCACCCACTCGGTCCAAAGAGGCGTCTTTCGGGAACGGTTACAGACCGGCACTACGAAAACCCTGCTTGCTGCTTCGGTCCAGCCAGGTGGAAACACCGGGCAGGTGATGTCTTATGAACCGCATCCACAAGGCGAACAACGCCCCCAGGCCGGCCGGGCTCGTGCTCGCAGCCTTGTTGGCTGCAACTTTGCTCTTCGGAGCCCCTGCTCGAGCCAACGGAGCTGCCAACAAGCACACCAGCAGGCCACACGACGAGGCCGTCATTCCTCCCACCGGCGGCGCGGTCGCCCTGCCGGGGAACGAGGTCTTCGTCTCCGTCGCCCCGGGCGTTATCAAGGAGCCCATGCGGGTGCGTGTCGAGAAGGTGAAGCCTGAGGACGCTCCGGGGCCGATTACCGAAGGGGTTACGGTCATCAAGGGGGTCAAGGTCAGCCTGCCCGACGCCGACTACAGTCAGCGGCCCTACCCGGGGCTTTTCAAGGGGCGGCCGCTGGCCGTGCTGTTCAAGGCCGAGGGGTTCGTGGAGGAGCCCAACCTGTTCGGCGACTACTACACCGCCGTCTGCTTCTGGGACGACTACATGGGGCGGGGGACGTTTGGAGTGCTCGGCTGGGCCTGCGAATACGGAGATGAGTCAAAGATCGCGGAAGTCGGCGGGCAGCGCTACTACATCTACTGGCTAAACGTCATTCCCGAACGCGGGCGCTACCTCTACCTGGTGCAGTACCCCAAGGAGCTTTCGAAGAAGAACTGTGAAGCGATTGGGGCGGAGTTTACGGGGAACGAGGGTGTGCCCATGTGCTCGTTTGATTATCAGTCGCCTTACTGGGCGCATGAAAGTATGGGGACGTGGATCAAAGCTTCGGATGGGTCATCGGATCAGCAGGGTCAGCCGTAAAGGCAGGTGAACGACTGTGAAACACGCCTTTGTTCGTTTCGCGGTAGCCGCGTCGGTTTTGTTAGCGCTCGTGGCTCCAATCGCAGCTTTCTGATATAAACGCCAGCGGCCATCTTCGGGCGGGACTGTCGTTTTACAGGATTTTTGAGAGAGCTATTTGTGTTACTTACGCCCTACCTTTTGGTCGCAAACTGCGCGAAGCGAGACGAGCGCGAAAACGTTTAGCCGCCTATTTATGAAAAAACCGCCGACTGCATCGGCGGCTCTTGGCGGAGGGGGCGGGATTCGAACCCGCGGTGCCCT
>JALVWZ010000090.1 GCA_027023115.1 Thermaceae bacterium | reverse complement strand
ACCTTCACGAACGAATCATCCTCCAGCCAACGAAGGCAAAGGTGGCGTCGGCCAGCCAGGCCGCCGCCCAGGGCGGCAACAGCCCCAGGCCGCCCATCGAGCGGCTAAGCATGAACACCAGGTAGAAGCCGACGGCGATCATCACGCTCATCCCCATCGAAAGACCCGGGCTGCGCCCGTAGCGGACCGCAAAGGGCAGCGAGATGAGGATCAGCACTGCGTTGGCCAGTGGCAGCGCCAGCTTGGAGTGGAAGGCCAGAGCAGCGTCTTGCCGATCCGCCGGCGGCAGTCTGGAATCGCGGTAGCGCCGCCAGGCCTCGCTCAGGCTGAGAGTGTCGGCGGCCAGCGGGTCGGCAAAGTTGGCCAGCGCCTCGTCGCGGCTAAGGCCGGTCTTGATGGTGGTGACGGCGTTTGCCGCCCGCGGGACCACCACGTTCTTGAAGACCGCCTCGAGCCGGTCCGCCAATTGTTCCTGCCCGGCGCCAAGGATGCCGTCGATGGCGGCATAGTCCACTGTATAGATCCGGTAGTTCTTCAGGCGAATGTCGTGGCCGTCGTAGGTGCCGCGATCGGCGAAGATGACCGTCGCCTGGCGGCCCTTCCAAAGCTGCAGGCGCACTTTGAGCATCTCGCCGGTCTTGTAGTCGTAGGCGGGAAAGTAGAGCTCGAGCCCCCCACCCAAGGGCACCGTCTTACCGCGCAGCCGCGCCAGGCCGCGGCCGGGCGTGGTCAGTTCGTCGTACCAGTAACCGCGCACCCGGGCATTGCTCCAGGGAACCACTTTTTCGGAGAGGTAAAGGGAAAAGCCCGCCAGCAGCAACCCCACCAGCAAGACCGGCTTGAGGAGGCGAGTCAGCGAGATGCCGCCGGCCTGGGTGGCGATGATTGCCCCTTCGGTGGCCAGACGCCCGAAGGGGATGACGACCGCCGAAACGACCGCCATTGGCAAAACCTGCACCAGCACGCCGGGAACGTGATAGCCGAGCCAGGTAAATACCTTCAGCACCGGCGCACCGTCCAGCCAGCGGCTGCCGACATAAAAGAAGCCGAACAAAAAGACGGCCACGTAGAGGAGCGCCGAAACCAGCAGGACCGGCAACACCTCGCGCAGCAGGTATCGGTCGAGAATACTGCCCACTAGCGACCTCGAACCACGAAGGTCAGTTTGGCCCGCGCCACCTCTTCGCCGTCTACCAAAGCCCGCACCTCGGACTTGCCCAAGCCGCGCCGGTATTGCAGCGAACCTTCGAAGATCAGGGTGTCGCCGGGCGTTACCGGCTTGATGAAGCGGGCTCCGTCCACGCCGGCCAGGTAGGCCAGCACGCCGGGGTCGAAGTCGGGGCGGGACGCCAGGCTGGCCACGGTGGCCTGAGCCATGGCCTCCACGATCAGGACGCCCGGCATGACCGGGTGGCCCGGGAAGTGGCCAACGAAGAAGGGCTCGTTGAAGGTAACGTTCTTGAGGACCCGAAAATGTTCAGGGTCCGCTTCCAGGATCCTGTCGATCAGCAAGAATGGGTAGCGGTGCGGCAATAGTTCGAGGATGTCGTGCACGGCTTACTCCTAGCGTCTGAGGACGGCGTCGGAGGAGATGAGGGTGTCCTTGAGGATGGGGATCATCTCCAGCGCCTTGCCGGTGCCGTAGGCGACCGCGTCGAGGGCGTTCTCGGCGACCACCACCGGCACGTTGGTGGCCTCGTGTAGCATCTGGTCGAGGTTGCGCAACAGCGCCCCGCCGCCGGAGAGCAGGATGCCGCGGTCGACGATGTCGGATATCAGCTCGGGAGGGGTGGCCTCGAGCACGCGCCTGACCCCCATCACCAGCTTCTCCAGCGGCTCGGCCAGCGCCTCCACCACCTCGTCGGTGGAGACCTCGACGGTCTTCGGCAGGCCGGTAACCACGTCGCGACCGCGCACCTCGGCAACCAGACGGTCTTCGTCGGAGAGCACCTTGGCGGCCCCGATCTTGATCTTGACCTCTTCGGCGGTGCGCTCGCCGATCAGCAGGTTGTGGGCCCGGCGCACGTAGCGGATGATCGACTGGTCGAACTCGTTGCCGGCGATCCGCAGCGACTCGGATTGGACGATGCCGCCGAGGCTGATCACGGCGATGTCGGAGCTGCCGCCGCCAACGTCGACCACCATGCTGCCGGCGGGGGCGGCAATGTTGATGCCGGCCCCGATGGCCGCCGCCAGCGGTTCTTCGATCAGGAACGCGCGCTTGGCGCCGGCGTCCACCACCGCCCGCACGACCGCCATGCGTTCGACCTCGGTAACCCCGCTGGGCACGCCAACCATCACCTGCGGCTTGAAAAAGCGGGCCATGGGCGAGAGCACTTTTTTGAGGAACATCGTCAGCATCCGCTCGGTAAGGGTGTAGTCGGCTATTACGCCGTCCTTCAGCGGGCGCACCGCGATGATGTTGCCGGGAGTGCGCCCCAGCATGCGATAGGCTTCGGCGCCGACCGCCTTTACGTCCTTGCTGTCGCGCACCATGGCGATTACCGAGGGCTCGCGCAGGACGATACCCTTACCGCGCACGTAAACCAGCACGCTGGCGGTGCCCAAGTCGATTCCTATATCCTCGCCCCTAAACATATCGCCTCATTCTAAACGAAGCCGTAGTAGATACCTATGAGGAGGCCTCCAGCCAGGCTCGCACGTAGCGGTTGCCACTCTTTTCGGCGACCAGAGTGGTGGCCGGGCCGTGGCCGGGGTAGATCGTCGTCTGGGCGGGGAGCCCGAACAACTTGCGAATCGAAGCCTCCAGCTGCTCCTTGTTCGCGCTGGGAATGTCCCAGCGGCCGACGCCGCCGGCGAAGAGAACGTCGCCGGCGAAGGCCGCTCCGGCGGCGCGGTTGTAGAAAGCAACGTGCCCCGGGCAGTGACCGGGCAGGTGCAGCACGGTAAAACCGGGCCCAACGGCCAGGTCTCCCTCCTCCAGCGGAAGCGGGTCTGCGGTGGGTGGCGCTTCTATCTGAAAACCCCAGTTTTTGGCCGCCTCCGCCGCCCGCCGGTAGACCGGCAGGGCCAGTGAGTGCAGGTAGACCGGGGCTGCGTACTCCCGCACCGCCGCCGCTACCGCCCCCACGTGATCGAAGTGGGCGTGGGTCAGCAGGATCGCCCGCGGCCTTACCGCCAAGTCGTTTATCCAGGCGTGTAGTCTTTCCGGCTCGTCACCCGGGTCTATCAAAACGGCCCCTTCTGGGTCGTTCCAGACGAGGTAGGCGTTGGTCCGCAGGGGACCCAAGGCTAAGCTGGCAACCTTCACAAGCGTAGCCTAGCACTCCCAACTTCCCAACACGTTGTTCACAGCGTCCCGGATGATGCGGTACGTAGTACGTAGTGCGTGGTAGGTGGTGAATAGGTCGTGGGAGGCGGGGTGTGGGAGGTAGCAGACCAGCGTTTCGCTGACCCCAAGCCAAACTGCAGGCCGTCATTCCAGCCAAGCGAGCCAGTCCAGACCGCCGCGGTCTCCGTCGCTCGCACGTGTCGTAAGAAGCAATGGTGACGAACAAACAAGAACGGTGACGAAGCAGCGCTCGAACCCCGACCTTTGACTCGATCCTGGACCCCAGCTTTCGCTGGGGTGACGAGGGGAGATGCTTGTGGCGTAGGGAGGGGCGTGAATAACGTGTTCGAACCTTACAGCTGAAAAACCGCCAGCAAGCGCTCTCCGCCGCGTTGCAGCGGTAGAATCCAGGCGATACTTGACATG
>JALVWZ010000089.1 GCA_027023115.1 Thermaceae bacterium | reverse complement strand
CCTACGACCCCACCCTGTCCGTTACCCTTGCGCGACCCTGGTTGGTGGACCTTTCCGCCGCGGCCAGCCTGTTGCGCGACCCGGTGGTCGTTACCGCCGCGGCTGGCTACACCCACAGCTTCATGCCTCCGCTTGAGAACCAGGTCCGGGTTTCGGCCGGGGCGGGCTTCGTGGCCAACGACCGCTTCAGCTTCTCGCTGCGGGCGACCCTGAAGCAGGCGCTGGTTTTTGCGGCTCCCGCCGAGCTTGGCGCTAACTTTTCCACTTCGTACAGCCTGAACCCGGAGGGGACCGCGCAGGTCACCCTCGGCGCCAACGCCTGGTTCGGCCCGGCGGCGACCAGCTACGGCGTAAGTCTTGGCTTCTCGGCCAGCCGGTTGGACCTGGGCGCCTGGCTGCTTGCGGGGCAGGAGAAGTGAGGCGGTGAACGGCGGTGAACTCGGTGCGGAAATTGGGTTCACTGCTCCGGGTTGGGATAAAAGTGAAACACGCCTCGTTCCCCGGGTTTCGCGCATAGGGGGATTGAGACCAAACGGCCAGACATACGCGCTAGCGGATGCTAGACTAGTTATAAGGAGGATACGATGAAACGTTTGGTGTTCGTTCTTGTGTTTGGACTGCTTGCCCTCTCTGTTTTCGCGGCGCCGAAGGTGGACTATGAAATAGAGCTCTACCAGGCGCACTACACGGTAAACCCGGATGGAACTTACGAGGCGCAGATTAAGGTCGTAAAGCGCCTGCTCACCCAGAACGGGGTGCAGGAAGAGGCCCAGGCGTCCATGCCTTATTCCGAGAAGCTGCAGACGCTCGAGGTCGTCGAAGCCTACACGCTGAAGAAGGACGGCGCCAAGGTGTCCGTTCCCAAAGACCGTATATTCGTGCAGGCCCCGCCCGAGACCCAGGACGCCCCCTCCTTCTCGGACGACAAGGTCATCAAGGTCGTTTTTCCCCAGGTGGGGGTCGGGGACGCGGTGAGCGTCACTTGGAAACTGGTTCAAAAGGAGCCTTACTTTCCCGGCCACTTCTACGTAACCGACCTGGAACCGATTGACGAGGTCGTCAAAAAGGCCGAGACGGTCGTGGACGCGCCCGCCTCGATGAAGCTGTTTTGGAAGAAGCGGGGAGGGCCTGAGCTTGGTGACTATACGGTGAAGGAGGAGACCAAGGACGGGCGGCAGCGGATAACGGCCACTTTTTCCCGCACCGAGCCGATTCCGCTCGAGCCGGGAATGGTGGACGCAACCCAGGTCAGCCCGGCGTTCACGGTGACGACGTTCCCGAGCTGGGAAGCGATTGGGGCGGCCTACCGGGCCCGAGCCAAGGACAAGGCCGAGGTTGCGCCCGCGGTCCAAAAGCTGGCGGACGAGGTGGCGGGGGACGCCGAGGGCCTGGACGCGGCCAAGAAGCTCTATGAGTGGGAGGTCAAGAACATCCGTTATGTGGCGCTCGAGCTGGGCGTCGGCGGCTACGTGCCGCAGTCCGCCGAACAGGTTTTGAACCAGCGCTACGGTGATTGCAAGGGTTACGTGACCCTACTCCAAGCGCTTCTGGCGGCCAAAGGCATCCAGTCCGAGCCCGTACTCATCCGTTTAGGTGAAGACTACGGCCTGTTGCCTGCTCCGACCCCGGACCAGTTTAATCACGCGATCCTCTACCTGCCCGAGCATGACCTCTACCTCGATCCCACTGCCCGCTACGCGCACTTCGGCGTTCTCGTGCTCGGGGACCTTTCCAAGCCGGTGGTCATCGCGGGCGACCCGCCAAAGCTCGCCCGTACTCCCTCGGGTGATCCAAAGCGGGATTGGTACCGCGAGGTTCAAACCCTTACCCTTGCCGAAGACGCCAGCCTGAAGGGTGAGGCCGAGATTTCTACCGCAGGCTACGTGGAGGCCCAATGGCGGATCATCTTTGCCGGCGTCCCCAAGGTTGCCTACCCCCAGGTGCTGCAATCGTTGTTGTCTCGGTTTGCCGAAGGAGGAAACGGAACGATGGAGGTCACGCCGCCTGACGATCTCGCCCAGCCCTTCGTGGTTCGGGCTAAGTGGCAAAGCCCCAGCCTGACGCCTGCGGGGTCTTCTATCAATTTGGGCCGCGTTCCCACCGGCTTTACCATTCTCCCGCTTGACCAACTTCGCTCTTACGCCGCGCCGGAGAAGCGGCGGTTCCCTGTATCGATGGGGGCGTTCGCCGCCGAGTACCACAAGACCCTGCGGTTCCCGGAAGGCTATCAGGCAAAGCTACTACCCAAAGACGTTACGCTAGATAACCAGGCCGGCCGTCTCGAAGCTCGGTTCACATCGGACGGTGGAGGGTTGAAGGTGGACCTCAAACTGGTGGTGCCGAAAGACGTTTACCCGCCCGAGGCCTACCCCGACCTGAAAAAGCTCTTGAACGCCACCGTGGCCGCCGTCAACCAACCCATCGTTTTGGAGAAGAAGCCGTAAGCGGAGCGCAAACCTACGTTCCTATCGTTAGGTAGCGGCGTTCGGGGTCCAGACTTTTTAGCTGGAGCACAAACCAAGGCGTTCCAGGCGCTCGTCGATATGTTCAAGCCCGGCGAGCGCCGGCGGCTTTTATTTCGTGGCTCAACAGCCGAGCCACGGCGAAAAAGAGTTTGCGAAGCCAAAGTATTGTGGACAAAGCTGCCTGGTAGCCAACCAAAACTTCGAGGCCGGGCCGTCGTGCTCTGCGATCAAACCGGATGCACTGCCCAAAAACCGGCGAGCGAAGACCACCAAAGGAGCAGGGCCAGTACCAGCAGCAAGGCCGCCAGCGGCCAGAGGCGGCGCACCGAAGTGCGAAAGCGCACCGCGTAACCCAGCGCCGCGGTAAAGAGCAACGCCACCGCGTTAACCAACGCCAGGTAAAACGCTCCCCCTGCGGCCGAGCCCTGACCGATGGCGGTGAAGACTCCCGAGGCCACCAGCGGCGGCAAGAGGGCGATGGCCACCATCACCCCAACCAGGGTTGGCCCTTGGCCGCGGATGAACGAGTAGGCCCCCACCGCACCGGTGATGAGCGCCAGCACCAGGTCGAAGAGGTTGGGGGCGCTGCGCGAGAGGAGCTGCCGGCCCGGTTCTATGGCCGCCCAGTGGGATATCAGCCACGCCAGCGCCCAGGCGGTGAGCCAGGCGAGAGAGGCTCCCAGGCCGGCGGTTACGGCGGCGCGCAGCGCCAGTTGCTTGTGCCGCCAGAGCAGGCCGAAGCCGAGGGCCAGCAGCGGCCCCATCAGCGGCGCAATGATCATGCTCGCCAGGACCAGCAGAACGTCGTCGCGCACCAGGCCGGCGAAGGCGATGGCCGCCGCCGAAGCCGTCAGGAAGAGATACCAGGGCGTGAGCCGGGCCACCTGGTCGAGGGAGCTTTCCAGCTCCTCGGCGGGAGTGGGTTCTTTGCTCTCGCCCACCTCCGCTTCGGGGTAGGTCCAGGCCGGGGTATCGAGGGCCAGCCAGTCTTCTGCGCCCAAAGCCGGTTTTAGCTCTACCAGCAGACGGTCGGCCTCGGCGGTATCCACCGGTACTACCAGGTAGAGCTCGTCTGCGCTCGAGCGCAACACCAGCGGTTTGAGGCCCTGGTCTTCCATTACCCCCAGCACCGAGGGTGCCCGCGAGGGTTCGGTTCGGACGTAGAGCAGATGGCGGGCCATGCTTCAGCTTACCGCCGCGGTAGACTGGGGTCGTGCAGCAGTCACCGCGAATGATTCCGTTACTCGAGTTGGGCGAAAGGCTC
>JALVWZ010000088.1 GCA_027023115.1 Thermaceae bacterium | reverse complement strand
GGCCAAGGGCATCGGCACGCCGCCGCCGATGCCCTTGGCCAGAGTCATGATGTCGGGGACCACCCCGTAGTGCTCGAGGGCAAACAGCTTACCGGTGCGCCCAAAGCCGGTCTGGATCTCGTCGAGGATCAGTAGCGCCCCCTTCTCGCGGGTCACCTCGCGGGCCGCCTGCAAAAACTCGGGCGTGGCCGGGCGCACCCCGCCCTCGCCCTGCACCGGCTCGATGATTACCGCCGCGGTGTCCTCGTCTACCGCTTCCCGCAGCGCCGCCACGTCGTTGTAGGGCACGAACTCCACCGGCCCCACCACCGGCTCGAAGGGCTGGCGGTACTTCTTCTCCCAGGTGAGGCTGACTGAGCCGAAGGTGCGGCCGTGGAAGGCGCGCATGGTGCTAATGAACTTCTTGCGGCCGCTGGTCACGCGAGCGAACTTGAGGGCGCCCTCGACGCTTTCGGTGCCAGAGTTGCTGGGGAAGACGCGCTCGAGGCCCGCCGGGGTCAGGCTGGTGAGCACCTGATAGAACTCGGCCCGCTTTGCCGAGGGGAGGGTTTGCGGCAGGATCATCAGCGTTTCCGCCTGCTCCTTGACCGCCGCCACCACCGCCGGGTTGGAGTGGCCGACGTTGGCCACGCCGTAGCCGCCAACGCAGTCTATGTATTCGCGCCCTTCGATGTCCCATACGTGCGCGCCCTTGCCGCGGACGATGACCAGATCATGCTTATTGTAGACCCCCGAGTCGTGCCTCTTCTCGATTTCCAGCCAGTTTTGCATGTTTATACCCCCTCAAGTGCAACTCGGCCCGCAAAACGCGAGCCGAGGGAACCGGTTGCCATTACTGGCTACGGTTTCCCTCGAGCCTCCGGTTTGCGAGCTATCAAGGCCTTCATCTCCCCGAGCCTACGTTTTGGATCAGTATTTTGTCAACGGACTACAGTGCCCGCACCGGAAAGAGCCGCCGAGATGGGCCGCTCTACCCTGGCGTCGCCGAAGACGACCCGGCCCACGCCGCCCTTTACCGCGTCGGCCGCGCCCAGCACCTTCTTCTTCATCCGCCCCTGAGCGAACTCCATGTACTCTTCCACCCGCTCCGCCGGGATCTCGGGGATCAGGCTCGCTTCGTCGGGGAAATCGCTCAAGAGCCCCGGTACGTTCGATAAGAGCAACAGCGCCTCGGCCTGCATCTGCACTGCCACCTGGGCGGCGGCGGTGTCGCCGTCGGTGTTCATCGCCTCGCCCTCGTAGCTGATGGCCGGCGGCGTTAGTACCGGCAGGTAGCCGGCCCCCAGGAGCAGGTCCAGGAGCTCCGTGTTAACCCTCTCCACGTTGCCGGTCAGGTTGTCGCGGCGGATCTTGAGTTTGCCGTTTTCCAGGTACTTGACCGCCTTCTTACGCCGTCCTTCGAATATGCGGCCGTCCACGCCGGAGAGCCCGACCGCGTTCACGCCTTGGCGTTGCAGCAGCTCGACGATCAGCTTGTTCATCTTGCCAGCGTAGACCATCTCGAAGATCTCCAGCGTCTTGCGGTCGGTCAGCCGGCTGGTGAGGCCGCCGGGGTGTTCCAGGAAAACCGGTGGGTGGCCCAGAGCCGTGGCGACGCGGTTGGTTTCGGCGCTGCCGCCGTGCACCAGGATCAGCTTGCGCCCCTGTTTCCAAAGCTCGGCGGCGTCGCGCGCCACCGCGGCGTAGTCGATGCCCTCGGAGCCTCCTACTTTGACGACGATCAACTCTGCGGCCATGTCTAGAGTATCTTTTCAGCCCGCGCGCCGATTCGCAAGGGGGAGCTGCCCGAGGCTACAGGTAGCCGGCCCGCCTGAGTTCTTTTTCCACCGCCGCCAGCACCACCGGATAGGCTTCGTCGAGGCTCAGCCCGGTAAGGGTCGCTCCGGCCGCCGGCACGTGCCCGCCGCCGCCGAGTTCCACGGCGATGTTCTGCGCGCTCACGCCGCCGCGACTACGGATGGACACCTTGGTGGCCCCCTCGCGCTCCTTGAGGAAGACGGCCACGTAACTGCCTTCGGCGTAGCGGATTACGCCGACGAAGTCGTCGGAGTCTTCCTCGCCGCTGCCGGCTTCCCGGGTCATCTCTTTGGTGACATGGGCGGTGACCGCCAGGCCGCCAAAGTGGAACTGCACGGTTTGCAGCACCAGGCCCATCAGCTTGAAGTACTGCGGTGGACGCCACTGCAGGCGGTCAGTGAGCCCGGCCAGGTCCACGCCGTGGCCCACCAGCTCGGCGGCGGTCTCGAGCACCTCGGGAGTGGTGTTGCCGAAGCGGAAGTTGCCGGTGTCGGTGATGATGCCGGTCAGCACCGGCGTGGCGATCTCGGCGGTCCACTCCACCTCGAGGGCGTCAATCAAATCCTTGACCATCTGTGCCGCCGCCGCTTTGGAGGGGTCGACGATGTGTATCTGCCCGAAGCGGCTGTTGGAGCCGTGGTGGTCGATGTTGATCACGAACCCGGTCACCGGTGCGCCAACGGCGCGGTGGCGGTCGCCGGCGTCGAGCACCACCAGGGTGGCGTCCTGCGGCAGTTCCTCGATTGGCTCGTGGTACTCGTCGTCGCGCGGCAGGAAGCGCAAAAAGTGCGGCGGGTCCACGATCCAGAGAACCTCTTTGCCCAGCTGCCGGAGCGCCCGGGCCAGGCCCAGGGTGCTGCCTACGGCGTCGCCGTCGGGGTCTTCGTGGGCGATGATTACCACGGGGGCGTCGCTGGCGCGCAAAACGTCGGCCACCAGGCGCATTTTCTCCCAGTAACGAGGCTCGGGTTGGTTATTGATGGTCTCCATGACCTTCCAGCTTACAACCTTTCCACGCCAAAACCCAAACGCTCCAGGTATTCCCAATATTGCGGGAAGGTCTTGGAGGTGGTGCCGGGGTTGGCGATCTCCAAACCCGGCGTTCGCAGCGCCAGCAGCGCCAGCGACATGGCGATGCGGTGGTCGTCGTGGGGGTCGAGCCGGGCCGGACGCGGCGTTCCGGGCCAGACGGTAAGGCCGTCTTCGTGTTCTTCGGTGCGGATACCCAGCCGGCCCAGTTCGCGGGCCATCGCCGCGATGCGGTCGGACTCGTGGTGGCGCACGTGGGCGACGCCGCTGATGGTCACCGGCGCATCGGCCATTACCGCCAGCGCCGCCAGCGTTGGGGTCTGGTCGCTCATCGCCTTCAGACTCACCCTAAAGCCGCCGCGCAGCCGTTCGGGTCCGCGCACGGTGGTGCGCTCGGGGTGGACTTCCACCCGCGCCCCCATCCGCTCCAGGACGTTCGTAAAGCCAAGGTCGGGCTGCAAGGTGGCCGAACCGATGTTGCTGACCGTGATCTCGCCGCCGCTGGCCGCGGCCAGGGCAAAAAAGTAGGCTGCCGAACTGGCGTCGGCCTCGAGGGTAAGTTGCTGCCCCTGGTAACCGCCGGGCTGGACGGTAATCCGTGATAGGTCGTTCGCGGCCTCCACCACGGCTCCAAAACGGCGCATCATCGCCAAGGTGATTTCCACGTAGGCCGGTTGCACCATGCCGCCCTCAACCAGCACGGTTACCGGCTTTGCCGCGTAAGGCGCGGCCAGCAGCACTCCGCTGGTGAATTGGCTGGAAACGGAGCCCGGGATGGTCACCGCGCCGCCGGCTAGCCCCGCGCCGTGGACGACGAGGGGGAAGCGCCCTTCGGCGTCGGCGTAGTCGACCCGACCACCGAGCGCCCGCAGCGCTTCGACCAGCGGGGCGATAGGGCGTTGGCTCATCC
>JALVWZ010000087.1 GCA_027023115.1 Thermaceae bacterium | reverse complement strand
CCAGCTCACGGGCGACCTCGCTGAACCATGGGGCCACGAAGCCGCGGTTTTGCTCGCGAAAGCGCCGCAGCCGGCCGAAGAGGTCGGGGAAGAGGCGCGCCACCCGTTCGACTATCATCGCTTCGACGTGGTTCACCTCGCGCCCGCGCCGGCGCGGGGCAATCTCGGGCGCCTTCCCGCCTTGGAAGCGGGAGAAGGTCTCGAGGATGGCCCGATCCAGGTCGGGCGCGCTCGAGCGCGGCTGCACCAGCACGCGGTCGCCCTGCACCAAAAAGGCAAAGTCCAGCCGGTCTACTTCCGCCAGCAACCCGGTCGCCTCCTCTAAAGCGGCGAGCTCCGGCGCGGCCAGGAGGCGCCGCAGGTGTTCTTGCAGGCGCGACAGGCCTTCCGCCCGGGCGGGCTCGAGGGCGGCGGCGAAGTCCCGCAGCACTTCCAAAAAACACTGCGCGGCAGCGGCGAACCAAGCGTCGCCCGAGGCCGGCGAGTCGCTGTTTGCGGCCAGCTCTAATAACCCTTCCACCTCGGCCAGGCCGCGCACGTAGGCCCAGGCGGCGGCGCGCAACTCACCGCCGCCGAGCTCGGCGGCCACTTCCCGCCGGTAGGCAATCTGCGCGGGGTCCGTGAGGGGGGCGGAGTAGAGCTCGGCGAGCCGGTATTTACCAAAGCCGTCGCATAGCCGGGCTATCACCGCCGACAGCCGCAGGTCGTCCAGCACTACCGCCGCGGCCGCCTCCTGGGGCGGGCCGGCGCCGGTGTGCAATAAACTGGGCTCCATACCCTTCACCTCCAACCCCGGTAGGAGCCATTAGCCTGGCGGCGGTTTTGGCGAGCTCCATCGCCTATCCTCCTATCCACAGGCTAGCGCCCGCGGCGGCCGACGGGCAAGGACGACCCTCCCCCGACCAAAGTTGGTATTAGAGGTCGCGCCTCCCAGCTTCGGTTGATTGAAAATTCCTATAATTTGTACGTGCGGTTTATAGCGCAATGGATATGCTCCATAAATATAGCCTATCCATTCGCTTGAAGTCGGTTTGCATACCGCGCTTTTCTTTTTTCGTAGAGCGCTGGCTTTTGGCTTGGGATAGGTAGTTTGACTACTACCTTTTGCATCGTCATGCCGGATACCTCGCTATGAGCGTTAATAAAGTGGAACAACAAAGCGTTTCTACAAAAAACACTACTTAGCTTTGTCGCGGGAGCTCTGGCAGATGAATGACCTAGATATACAAAGAGCGATGCGGGTATCACTTCCGCCAGATATAGTCCAAAGCGCCCCTTTTGTCTTCGTGGAAATCCTCGTATATTCTTTCATCAGAATAGTAGCGGTCTGTAATAGACCGAATTCGGTTCAATCGGTCTCTTGGGTTGACGACTTCAAATACAACTGATAGAAAGTACCGCCTCATGTGCTCCGCGCGTCGGATGTTTTCATCTGATGGCTCTTCTCCATAGATGTTATAAATCGCCACAAGAAAGTCCAGCGCTAGGTTTCGGTAGCCACGAAATGCCGGTGGTTTGTGTGCGCCAAAGTTATCTCCCTTGTCAATATTGGGGAAGAAGAAGCGGCCCTGGTCAATTAGAACAGAGAGGTCGCTTCTGAGCTCGGTAACCCTTGTTCTTGCGCCGGTTTCGGCAGCCAAGCGCAACCGACCAATCGTTTTCAAAACATCGTTACACCAGCTCAACAGTTCGTCGACGTAGGCTTTTTCAACTGAAAGTTTAGTTATCTGCCTATCCCGTATGTAATATGTCGCTAGTACCAGCGACACGAATAGAGATATGGCGGCAACGATATTGGCCACCAGTGCGTTGGTTTGCTCCATATTGATCCACCTCTCGCATTGCCAATCTGGTTCCATTTTAACCGGTTCGTGTGCGCGTTTACCGTTTGTCCACGCATCCCTACCACTCATCATGGAAAACAGCCTATGGCCCTAGCGATCTTCTAGTCTTCGAGGCGAAGGGAGGCAGCGTGAGCCTGAACCAGAAAGATACCCACCTGCTGCTCCGCCTGGGATTTCTACCCTTTGGCTGGGCGGCTGAGCGGCTACAAGAACTGGGGCGGGAGGCGTTCGTGGAAGAACAGCTCTACCCAGAGCGAATCGCCGAAGACCCCGAAGCCGCGCGGATGCTGGGCCGGATGCGGCTGCTCGAGATGACCCCTCGCCAGCTCGCCCGCGTCGAAAACGGCGAGGGGCGTGCGTTCTACCGGCTCCTGCAGCGCCATCTGGTTCTCCATACTCGCTCACGGCGGCGGCTGGCGGCGCGGCTGGAAGCGTTTTGGGTCAACCACTTTTACGTGCCCGCCGAAAACTCCGGCGGCTGGCTGGCCAACTACCACCAAACCCTGGCGGCCCGTTCCCTGGGCTCGTTTCGTGAGCTGCTCTTCGCGGTGGCCCGCCATCCGGCGATGCTCGTCTACCTGAACGCCGACGGCAACGTCAAGGAGCACCCCAACGAGAACTACGCCCGCGAGCTGCTGGAGCTGCACACCCTGGGGGTTGACGGCGGCTACAGCGAACGCGACGTCAAGGAGGCGGCCCGCGCCCTCACCGGCTGGACCACCCACCCGCGCGCCGAAGACGGGTTTTACTTCGACCCCGACGCCCACGACACGGGACCCAAGCGCATCCTGGGCCACGACCTGCCCGCCGGCCGGGGCATCGAAGACGGGTTGCAACTGCTCGACCTGGCCGTTCGTCACCCCGCCACCGCCCGCTTCATTAGCCGCAAGCTGGCGCTTTGGTTCGTCAGCGACGACCCGCCCGCCAGCCTGATCGAGCGACTGGCGGGCGTGTTCCAGCGCGAGCACGGGCGGATCCGGCCCGTGTTGCGCGAGCTCTTTAGCGCCCCCGAGTTCTACGCCAGCGCCGGTCAGCGGCTGCGCACGCCGCTGGAGTTTTTGGCCGCTGCGATGGAGGGGGCGGGCGCTTGGTTCACCGACGAGTGGCGGCTGCTGGATACGCTTAACCGCCTCGGTCAGCCGTTCTTGGGCTGGAAGACCCCCGACGGCTACCCCACCCAGGCCGCCGCCTGGTCGGGCACCTCGGGGCTGCTGGCCCGCTGGCAGGTGGCGCTCGAGCTGAGCCAGGAAGCCGACGGCGACCCCGACGGCGGCTGGGGACTGCTGGTGCACCTGGAACGGCGGATGCCGCCGGCGGCTACGGCAGGGGACTGGGTGGCGGCCTCTGCCCGCCGCGTGTGGGGACGCGAACCCACGGGGAAGCGGCGGGCCGATCTGATTGCCTACGCATCCGACGGTGCGGGGCCCGGGCGCGAGCTCACCCCCGCTCTGGCAGGGCGCAAGCGTGGCGGCCTGCTGGCGCTCTTGCTGGCTGCGCCGGAGTTCCAGTGGACCTAGGGAGGAGTTCATGAAACGCCGAGACCTGCTCAAAGGCCTAGGGGTGTTGGGCGCGAGCCGCGCCTTGCTGCCCGGAATGCTGGCCAACCTGGCTTTCGCCAAGTCCGAAAGCGGTGGCAACGTGCTGGTCGTGGTCTTCCAGCGTGGCGGTGCCGACGGCCTGGCCCTGGTGGCGCCCTACGCCGAGGGCGGCCTCTACTACGACCGCCGCCCCACCGTGGCGGTGCCCGAACCAGGGCGCAAGGGAGGCGGCCTCGACCTGGACGGCCGCTTTGCGCTGCACCCGCAGCTGGCGCCCCTTTACGAGCTCTACCGGGGCAAGCGGCTGGCGCTGGTGCACGCCGCCGGCTCGCCCGACGAAACGCGCAGCCACTTCGACGCCCAGCAGTACATGGAGTTCGGCACC
>JALVWZ010000086.1 GCA_027023115.1 Thermaceae bacterium | reverse complement strand
ATCAGCAAAACCAGGTTGTTCTTCTCGCCGCTCTTGATGACGCCGGTCTTGGGGTCTTTGGGGTAGGCGAGCACCGCTGGACCCTCGAGCGGCAGGTCATCGAAGGTGACGACCTTGCCGGCCTTGTCGCCTACCGCGAACGTCAGCAGGTCGCCTTCTTTTGGAGGCTCAGTTTCCGGAGAAACTTCTTTTTTGGGGCGCAGGCTGACCACCGGAGCCAGCAACGAGAGGCTGCCGATTCCGAGGCCCACGCCGATGGTGGCGCCCACGATGGCGCGCCGGGTGGCGTCTGTCTTCTTGCTGCTCATTACCAGGGCACCTCCGAGTGCTCGTCTTCGGCGATTACCACCTCGGCGACGAAGTACTTCTTGTAGATCATCAGGATCGCGGCCATGTCGAGGAGGATGTAGCCGGTCAAACGGCCCGCGAAGCCGTAGGAAACGGGGCCGGTGTTGGCCCAGTAGATGACCGTCTGCACCAGCAGGCCGGAGAGGGCCACCAGGATTATGACCAAGGTGGCGATGGTCACGCCGGCCCAGAAGCTGTTGGGCGACTCGTGACGGCCGGGGCGCAGCTCGTCGCCCTCGAGCCAGTACGAAACGTAGCCCATCACCCCGTAGATGAAGAACAGCGCGCCGAAGGTGATCAGGCCGAACTGGCCGCCGCTCAGCTCTTCCAGGGGGTGGCCGGCCAGGGCGGCGAGGTGCAGCCCGTCGTAGTAGGCCATCATCCAAAAGGCCACCGCCAGCAGCAGCCCAAAGAATGGTAGAACCGAATCGTTCTTGTACATGCTCTCTCCCTACTTGGTCTTCAGGAAGGCGCGCACCGCCGCCAGCTCATCGTCGCTGATCTGGGGATAGGGCGGCATGGAACCGCGGCCTTCGTGAGTGACCTTGTTGAACTCCGCGGGCTTGTCGAGCAGCGGATTGCCGGCCAGCGCCGGGCCAAAGCCACCCTCGCCGTTGGGGCCGTGACAGCCGGCGCACTGCTGGCTGTAAACGCTCTTGCCGGTGGCAACGTCGGCCTCGGAAGCGGCGGGCGCCGCCGGCGCGGCTGCCGCGCCGGCGTCCGACTTGCCGCCAAGACTGCTCAGGTAGGCGCGGAGGTCGGCTAGGTCCTGCTCGCTGAGGTTGGAAAACGGCGGCATGGAGCCGCGACCTTCCAGCGTCACCTTGTTGAACTCTTCCGCGTTGTCAACCAAAGGGTCGCCGGCCAGCGCCGGACCAAAGCCGCCCTCGGCCTTGGCGCCGTGGCAGCTGGCGCACTGGGCGGCGTACAGCTCCTTGCCGTGGTCGGCGTTGCCCGCCACCGGCTTGCTCTCCTCGGCCTGTGCGGCGTTGGCGGCCACGATTGCGGTAGACATGCCGCTAAAAGCAAAGAAGGCCCAAATGAGGCCGAGTACGACTACCGTGGAGAGCACCGCCAGAGTCGCGGTCAGGCGCCCCTTCGACTTGGGCGCTTCGTAGTCACCGGTGAGCACGTCGAACTCGACCACGCCGCGCACCTGCTGGCCGTCGTCGATGCCGTCAATGAAGGGGCTGGGCAGGTTGTCTACCTCGAAGTCGACGACGTTCTCCTCCACCTTGCCGCCCTTGAAGACCGTGACCACCCGCAGAGTATGCGGCCCGTCGGAGATGTTCAGGGTGTCCAGCTTTACCTTGAACGGCGGGTTGGTAAGGACCTGCAAGGGCTCCTTGGACTCGTCTAGAAACACCTCGATCCGCTCGATATTCTGATTCATACCGCCTCCATGTCCTTATGCGGCTGGGCTTTTCGCTCCAGCCGGCGACAAACAAACGTCCCTGATATTATATCCACATGAGTGCCGCCGGCGGGCGCTCATTTCCCGTTCCAAGCAACCTTTAGCCCCAGGCTCTTCGCAGGGCCTCCAGGCTAGCCGCCACCCCCTCTTCGCCTCCAGTCACCTCGAGCGCCGCGGTGCCTTCAAACCCGGCCAGGTCGGCCTTGAACTCGGCGTAGGGCAGAGTGCCCGCGCCGACGGGCAGGTGAGCGTCGCGGTCGCCGTTGTTGTCGTGCAGGTGCAGGTGCAACAGCGGTGCCTTGGAACTTTGCATGGCGTCCAGATAGGCCCTGATCTGCTCCTTGCCGCCCTGAACGTAGGCGTGCGGCAGGTCGAGGGTGTAGCCAAACCCCTCGCCGGCGTCCTCGACCAGCCTGACCAGCTCCTCGGGAGTCTGTAGTAGGTCCTGCTCATCGAGAACCAGGTTCTCCACCGCTACCGGTATCGGCGGACCGGACAGCTTGAAGAGCGCCTCGCGCAACCGTTCGAAGGCCATCTCGATCAAGAGCGGGTGGCGGAGCGGCACCTGGCCGGTGTGCAGCACCCCCACCAGCGCGCCGGCGCTGGCGCCGTACTCCAGCGCCCGCTGCATGCGCTCGAGGCTGACGCGCCAGGCGGGCTCGATCAGCGAGGCCAAGTTGAGGTCCACGAAGGGGAGGTGGATCGTAAAGCCCACCCCGGCGGCGCGGCCCATCTCGCGCAGCTCGGCGGGACCGGGCAGCTGCGGAAACATCTCGGCCATGTCGGAGCTCAGCTCGATGTCGAGGCCGTGGCGGGAGGCCACCTCGAAGGCCTCCTTGATGTCTACGATGCCAGCGGTGACCGCTGAATATCCGAGCCTCATTTGACCTCCAGCGCTTTCTTCTGCGCCTCCTCGAGCGCCTGCTTGGGATCCATGCGCCCTTTGAGGGACTTTTCCAGGGCTTCGTCGAGGTAGTCGCGCCAGACGGCAAACTGCGGCACCCGCGGCCGCGGCACCGCCCGCGAGATCTGCTCGAAGGCCACCTTGCGGTAGGGGTTTTCGGCGTAGAACTTAGCAAGCAGCGGCACCACCGACTTGCGCAGCGGTACGTAGTAGCTGGCCTCGATCCAGCTGACTATGTTCTCGGGCTTCATCAGGAACTTCCAGAACTCGAACGCCCCCTCAGCAGCCTTGTCGGAGGCCCCCTTGAGCACCACCAGCTCGGCGCCGCCCATCGGCACCTTGCCACCGGGCGTATGCGGCACCGGCGCCACCCCCAGCTCGAAGGCGAAGGAGTACTTCTCGGCCGCCGGCCAGTTGGCGATGGAGGCGAAGACCATCATCCCCTTGGTGCGCACGAAGTCCAGCTGGGCAAACTGCGACTCGGCCAGGTTGCGGGGGATGGCGGCGCGCTTGTCAACCAGGCGGCGCAGCATCTCCAGCGCGTCTATTGCCTCAGGGCTGGCAAAGTTGGGGCGGCCGTCGGCGGTTACCAGACTACCGCCGCGGCTGGTGACCATCGCCTCGAAGATCCAGGAGTCGAGGACGGCGATAAAACCCTTGCTGCGGCGGCTGGTCAGCTTGATGGCGTCGCTTTCGAAGGTTGGCCAGTCGCCCGGCACCGGCAGGTGTTTGGCGCGCAGGGCGTCGGCGTTGTAGAAGAGCACCGGCGTGGAGGTGTTGAAGGGCAGGCCGTAGCGAACGCCCTTTACCACGCCGTACTTCCAGGGAGCCGGGTAAAAGTCGGCCACGAACCCCGGCTCGAGCCCGGAGGCCAAATCGTCTAAGGGGCGCAGTGTTCCCTCGGCCACCAGCCGCGGGAAAAAGCCGATCTCGGCCTGGAAGAGGGTCGGCGCGGTGCCGGTGCGCAGAGCCGCCACCAACTTGGTCTCGGCCTCGCGGTAGTCACCGGCGTAGCGCACTTCGACGCGGTACTCCTTCTGGGAGGCGTTGAACGCCTGGGCGAAGCGGTCTATCGCCTCGCCGGCGGGACCGTCCATCGAGTGCCAG
>JALVWZ010000085.1 GCA_027023115.1 Thermaceae bacterium | reverse complement strand
CGGGGCCACCTCGGTGGGGCGACTGGCGGAGTGGGCCGAACAGCGGGGGGTTTCGCTCTACGAGGCCGCCCGGCACGCCGCCGAGATAATCGGCAAGCGCCAGGCGACCGCGGCGGCAGGCTTCGTCGAGTTGATCGCGACCCTGCGCGAAGCCGCCGAAAACAGCGGCCCGGAAGCGTTTTTGCGCCTGCTGCTGGCCGAGAGTGGCTACGGCGAGATGCTCAGGCGCGAAGGGGATAGCGAGCCGCGCCTGGAAAACCTGGAGGAGCTCTTGCGGGCGGCGGCCGAATGGGAGGAAGAGCACGGCGGCACGGTGGCCGAGTTCCTCGATGAAATAGCCCTGACCGCCCGCGCCGAAGAGCCGAACGGCGCGCCAGACTCGGCGGTCACGCTAATGACGCTGCACAACGCCAAGGGGCTGGAGTTCCCGGTGGTGTTCGTGGTGGGCGTCGAAGAGGGGCTCTTACCGCACCGCTCGAGCCTGGGTTCCGACGCGGAGATAGAAGAGGAGCGGCGCCTGCTCTACGTGGGCATGACCCGGGCGCAGGAGGCGCTCTACCTGACGCTGTCCGAAGAGCGGGAAACCTGGGGACAGCGCGAGATGGTGCGCCCCAGCCGCTTTTTGGAGGAGATTCCGGAGGACCTGCTCAAGCGGGTGGGCCCCTTCGGCGACCTGGAAGATAGAACACCCCCGGAAAGCCGGTCGACAGCGCCGGTCAGCCGGGTCAAGCAGAGCTCCACCGGCTCGTTCAGCGGCGGGGAAAAGGTACGCCACCCCCGTTACGGCGAGGGCACGGTGGTGGCGGTCAGCGGCGCGGGGGCGCGCCAGGAGGTGACCGTCCACTTCGACGGAGCCGGCTTGAAGCGATTGCTGGTCAAATATGCCGGTCTGGAGGGCATAGAATAGAGCCGTGAAGAGCTTGTCGTTGGCGTTTATATTGCTTGGCTCGCTGGCGCTGGCCGGCGGCCTCGACCTGGGGGTTTACGGGAACCTATCACAGGGCGGTTATTCGGGGCACTTTGGTTTTTACGTAGAAGGCAACCCGCTGGCGGCGCGCGGACGCTTGATATTCGGCGAGGGCGGCGGTCTGATGGGCGAGCTGGACCTGCTCTACCGGCCGCTGGGCAGTTTTCTGTTGGAGCCCTACCTGGGAGCCGGGGCGGCCACCCTGATAGCCCGCCAACCCAGCGTGGGCGGCCTGGAGATGGCGGTGGGGGCCGAGTCCTACGCGGTGGGCACGTTCGGCCTGGCGCTGCGGCTGCCGCTGGCGCGGCCTTATCTCGAGCTCAACTACTGCTACGGCGCTGCACCCTACACGCGCGCGGGGCTGGGCTTCGTCTGGAGTTGGTAGGGGTGCAACCGGCGGTCATAGTTCACGGCGGCGCCGGCGCGGTGCCGGAGGCCGAGTTCGCAAAGCGGCGGGAAGTTCTGGAGCAATCGCGCGAGGCCGCCTGGAAGATTTTGGCCGGCGGCGGTATGGCGGTTGACGCGGTGGTGGCGGCGGTGCGGGTGCTGGAGGATAGCCCCTTCTTCAACGCCGGCCTTGGTTCGGCGCTCAACCGAGACGGTGAAGTAGAAATGGACGCGGCGGTGATGGACGGCCGCACCCGCGCTTTTGGCGGCGTGGCGGCGGTGCGCGACGTATGTAACCCGGTGCTGCTGGCGCGTGAGGTAATGAACTCGGAACACGTCCTGCTGGCCTGCGAAGGGGCCAGCCGCTTCGCCCGCGAGCGCGGTATCCCGCCATGCGACCCGCGCTCGCTGGTGACCGAGAGGCAACTGGAGCGCTGGCGGAACGCGCGCAGGCGGGCCGGCGGGGACAAAGCCGGAACGGTGGGCGCGGTGGCCCGCGACGGTGCCGGCCGCCTGGCCGCGGCCACCTCTACCGGCGGGATGGTTGACAAGCGCCCCGGCAGGATTGGCGATACTCCTTTGGTCGGTGCCGGCAACTACGCCGAGGACGGTCTGGGGGCCGCCAGCGGCACCGGTTGGGGAGAATATTTCATGCGCTCGCTGGCAGCCTATCGGGCGGTAAGCGCGTTGGCGCGGACGTCGCCCGAGGAGGCCTTGCAAGAGGCGCTGGACGCGGTGGCGGCGCTCGGCGGCAGCGGCGGAATGATTCTCATGGACGCCGCGGGTAATACCTGGTGGGGGTACAACACCGCCGCTCTTTGCGTTGCCTGGCGTGACCCTGCCGGCGAGGGGTCGGCCTGCCGGCGCTAAACGCGCGGGTATAATCGCCTGCGGGAGCCGCTTCGCGGAACGAGAAGAATGGACTACGTTGCCCTCTTTACCGGAAACGACAGCCGCTGGTATCCGCAGCTAGTGACCGCCCTCAGCGTTCACCAGGTGCCTTTGCAGGTCATCAACGCGCCGGTGGGAGGGCGCGTTGCCGAGGCGATTGCCGGTCTGGCGCCGCTGGGTTTTAGCGGCGCGCTGGTGGAAGAGCCCCGTTTGCAGCGCGAAGCGGCGGAGAAGTTGAACCGGCTCGAGCTGGAGGCGGCCGAGGCCGGCGTAGTGGACGCTTTACGGGTGCAGTTTGGCGAGGTACAGGGTCACTTGCTACTACCGGCGGCGGTCAGGCTAGCCATGGAGCAGACGGGCTTTAACGGCGCGCGGGTGCTCTGGCTGGGGCCGGCGCAGCCGGGAATGCGCGAGGCATTGCGGCTCGCCAGCAAGGTCCACGTCATGCGCCCGACCCCGCTGGAGGCCGAGGATTTACTGAACACGCTGCCGCCGCCGCAGCGGGGCAACGCCGTTTTCGACAAGACCCAGGCCCAGGCGCTGGCCGGTGAGGTGGACCTGGTGATGTACAACGGCGGGCCGTTGCCGTTGGCGCTGCTGCAGCCCTATCACGGCCTCTTAGCCTTCGAAGAGCCGCAGCAGGACGCTTACATGGTGGTCGACCAGGTGATCAGTCCCGCCTACTTCCGGCAGCTCTACTTGAGCCGGCTGCTTGGCTGGGTTAGCGGCGTGGACTTGCCTCCCGAGGATTTCGTAGAATAACTGGCATGATACCCAACCTCGAGAAGATACCCGGCGTGCTGGGCCGTATCGCCCGCAGGCGTTTCGAGGTGGTGGCCGGTCGCGAGTTTGGCGAGCTACCCTCGCCGCCGCCGGACGTCCCTTCGTTCAGCGCGGCGCTGGCGGCCCCGGGGGTAACGCTGATAGCCGAGGTGAAAAGGCGCAGCCCCTCCCGGGGTGAGATAGCCAGTTTTGCCGCCGCCGAGGTAGCCCGTGCCTACGCTCGTGGCGGTGCGCGCGCGATAAGCGTGCTTACCGAGCCGGAGTTCTTCGGCGGCAGCGACCAGGACTTGCAGGAAGTGCGGGCAACGGTGGATCTGCCGGTGCTGCGCAAGGATTTTGTGGTCCACCCGGGTCAGATCTGGGAGGCGCGCGCGCTGGGAGCCTCGGCGGTGCTGCTGATAGTGGCGGTACTCGGCGGGTTGACCGGCGCCTATCTGGAAGAGGCGCGCAAGGCCGGGCTGGACGCCCTGGTGGAAGTGCACGACGAGGCCGAGCTATCGCTGGCGTTGGAAGCAGGTGCGAGCATAATCGGCGTCAATAACCGCAACTTGATCAGCCTCGAGGTAGACACGAGCCGCGCCCCCGAACTGGCCCGCAAGGCGCGGGCGGCGGGCTTTAGCGGTTTGCTGGTGGCCGAGTCAGGCTACAGCCACCCCGAAGAGCTGGCGGCGGCGCGCCGCTTCTTCGACGGCTTTTTGGTGGGCAGCTCGCTGGCCGCCGAGAGCGACCGCGAGGCGGCGGTTCGCCGCCTGCTGGGT
>JALVWZ010000084.1 GCA_027023115.1 Thermaceae bacterium | reverse complement strand
CTTGCCTCCCCCATCGGGGGAGGTGGCCGCAGGCCGGAGGGGGGTTGTTCGTTGGGGTGCGGGGTGGAGGCCACATTGTTATAGTGCGAGACAACCAATTGCGGTATTTCCACAAACCACGAGCCACGAGCCACGAGCCAGTTTCAAAACCCCCACCCCGGCCCTCCCCCGAGGGAGGGAGCTTTACTGTGCTGCAAACCGCGAGCCGCAGGCGTCGAGTCGTCATAAACCACGAACCACAAGCGACGAAACGTAACTACAAGCCACAAGCTACGGGCCACAAGCTGGTTTTCTCGATTCCCCGGACGAGGCTGGTCCCGCCGACCGAGATCCGCGGTTCATGCCGAAAGAGAAGCCGATGTTCTGTTGTCGCTGACGCGCAAACGCTGGAACGTAGGGGAAGGTTTCAAACCTTCCCCTACCGCTAGAGAGTCGAGAACTGAGCATGGTGTTTCTACAGGCCACAGGCCACGAGCCACAGGCCATCCCATCACCACGCACCACGTACTACGCACCACGTACCCACAGGGCAGACACACGGGTCCGCCCCTACGACGAGATAACATGCTCCGCGAGTTACGAGCCGCGAGTCACAACCACAGGCCACAAGCCACAGGCCACAAGCCACAGGCCACTTACCGCCGCTTCGTCATTCCATCCAAGCGAGCCCTTTTGTCTCGCGCGAGCCAGTCCAGACCGGCGCAGTCTCCGCCTCTCTTCGGGACTTCGGGTAACAATTGTGACGACGCTTAGCCCTTATCACGGCCCCTGGATTGGTCCTGGACCCCGGTTTTCGCCGGGGTGACGAGGGGAAAAGTTCGGGGCTAGCGTGAACGACGTGTTGGGGCTCTACGGCTGGCAGTAGCCGTGTTCGCGCAGCCAGGGCCGGGCGTAGAAGAGGGTCAGGGCGGTGGAGGCGTCTTTGATCGAGCCGGTCTCGAGCAGGCGGTAGACCTCCGTTAGGGGCAACTCTACCGTTTCCAAGAGCTCGCCGCTTTCCAGCTGTGGCGGCCGCACCACGCGGCTTTCCAGGGCCAGAAAGGGGTTAAAGACGGCGGCGTTGAAGGAGGGTTGGGGGTAGAAGGCGGGAAAGGCGACCAACCTGCCCGCTTCGGCACCCACCTCCTCGAGCAGCTCGCGGCGGGCGGCCGCTTCTATCTCCTCTCCGGGGTCCACCTTGCCAGCGGGTACCTCCAACAAGAACTCGCGCGTCGGGTGGCGGTACTGCCGGATCATCAGCGCCGTCTTACGCGGCGTGAGCGGCAGCGTAAAGACCACCTGGATCGGTTTCGGCTGGTAGTAGTAGTCGAGTACGGCGCCGGTATGGGTCCGCACCCGCTCGTGGACGATTCGCACCGGCTCGTCGGCCAGGGCCTCGCTTTCCAGAACTTCCCAGGGCAATTCCTTCATCACCGGCCTCGCTGCCATTCTACGAAAAACGGCCGCCCGCAGGCGGCCGCTGGTGATTTGATAGGCCTATTTGTTCGCCAGCAAGTCGCGGATCTCGGTAAGCAGTTTTTCTTCGGCCGAGGGCTGCGGCGGCGGGGCCGGGGCTTCTTCTTCCTTCTTGCGCATGTTGTTCACGCCCTTGACCACCAGGAAGATGGCAAAGGCAATGATTAAAAAGGCGATGACGTCGTTGGTAAAAACGCCCCAGGGCCAGACGACCGCGCCAGCGTCTTTGGCCGCCGCCAAGGTAGGGTAGGGGCCGGGTTTGGCGCCCGCCTTGAGCACCAAGAACAGGTCGGAAAAGTCGCGCCCGCCCATCAGCAGGCCGATCGGCGGCATCAGAATGTTGTTGACGAACGACTTGACTACGGCTCCGAATGCCGCGCCAATGACGATGCCGATCGCCATATCCAGCACGTTGCCGCGCATGATGAAATCTTTGAACTCCTTGAGCATTCCATACACCTCCTGGTCCACGCAGGCAATGAATATCCGTTTGCGCCATATGGCTCGTTTCGCAATGCCTGCAGCTCAAGCATAACCTACGGCTATAAAAAGAAAGTAAAGCCCCTAGCTAAAGGGGCTTTACCGGATGCGACGGGATTACATGTGCTCTATCAGGGCCTGGCCGAACTCGCTGCACTTGAGCAACTTGGCCTCGCGGCCTTCGGCCACCATCAGCCGGTGGAAGTCGTAAGTCACCAGACCGGCTTTGATGGTCTTCTGCATGGCCGAGATGATCAGGTCGGCGGCTTCGTCCCAACCCATGTAGCGCAGCATCATCTCGCCCGAGAGAATGACCGAGCTGGGGTTGACCTTGTCCTGGCCGGCGTACTTGGGGGCGGTGCCGTGAGTGGCCTCGAAGATGGCCTTGCCGTTCTTGTAGTTGATATTGGCGCCGGGTGCTATGCCGATGCCGCCCACTTCGGCGGCCAGGGCGTCGGAGATGTAGTCGCCGTTGAGGTTGAGGGTGGCGATCACCGAGTACTCGGCCGGACGGGTAAGGATCTGCTGCAGCATGGCGTCGGCGATTACGTCTTTGATGACGATCTCTTTGCCGGTGCGCGGGTTCTTCATGACGTGCCAGGGGCCGCCGTCGAGCGGCTGAGCGCCGAACTTTTCGCGGGCTACCTCGTAGCCCCAGTCGCGGAACGCGCCCTCGGTGAACTTCATGATGTTGCCCTTGTGAACCAGGGTCACGCTGGGCAGGTCCTGCTCGATGGCGTAGTTGATCGCCGCCTCGACGAGGCGCTTGGTGCCTTCGGCACTGACGGGCTTGAGACCCAGACCGGAGCTTTCCGGGAAGCGAATCTTGGCGTAAGACTCGGGGAAGTTGTTCTTGAAGAACTCAAGGATCTTCTTGACGTCGTCGGAGCCGGCCGGCCACTCGATGCCGGCGTAAATGTCCTCGGTGTTCTCGCGGTAGATGATCATGTTGACCAGCTCGGGGTGTTTGACCGGACTGGGAACCCCCTCGAAGTAGCGCACCGGACGCACGCAGGCGTAGAGGTCGAGCTTCTGGCGCAGGGCGACGTTGATCGAGCGAATGCCGCCGCCGATGGGGGTGGTGAGGGGGCCCTTGATGGCTACCAGGTACTCGTTGATGGCGTCGAGCGTTTCCTGCGGCAGCCAGATGGGTTCGCCGTAGACCTCGTTGGCCTTCTCGCCAGCGTAGAGTTCCATCCAGGCGATTTTTCTCTTGCCGCCATACGCCTTCTCGACGGCGGCGTCAAGGACGGGCTGCGAGGCATTCCAAATATCGGGGCCGGTACCGTCGCCCTCGATGAAACCGATGATAGGTTTATCGGGAACCTGCAACTTGCCGTTGCTGATGGTAATCTTCTCGCCCCACTCGGGCACTTTTATCTTGTCATAGGCCATAACGCTTACCTCCGCCCACCAGCATAACAAGGTGGGGGCGGGACTGTCGGCCCGGTTTAGTCGTACATCTCGTAAAAACCCTTGGCGTTATAGAGAAAGTGGGCCAGGATACCGGGCAGCAGGCTTCCGCTAATCAGGTAGAGACCGCCAAAGACCAGGCCGGCCAGGAAGGCCCAAACGGCGTAGAGGCGGCCGGCGCGGCCCGGGGCGGGGTGGCCGGCGGCAAAGAGGGCCGCCTGTAAGAGCAAAGCCCAGTACGTGCTCAGGTGGCTGCGAAAGAAGTTGAACAATGCCCCGCGGAACAGCGTTTCTTCGCCGACGGCGCTGGCCAGAGCCAGGGCGACGGCCGCCGGATAGCTCAGCCCGCTTCGGCGCAGAGCGCGCCCCAAAGAGCGCATTAGCCGGTCCAGCTCATCGTATCCGGCAGGCCCGAAGAGCTCGGTCAGTTCTTCGAGCGCCAGCAAGGCGACGTAGCCGGCGACGGCCCAGAAGGCGCTCTCCCAAAAGCTGAGGTGGGTGGCGAACGGATATCCCGCCAGCCACATCCAAAGGCCGCCCACCAGGGTCAGGAGGGCCTCGAGCCCCATGAGCAATGCCACCGGAGCGAGCTTCACGGGCCGTATTGTACGCGCTGAGCCCGGTGTACGTATCGGCGGCGGGCAAAAAAGGTACTCGGCCAGGCGCGGCGATTGGCCGTCAACGTTGCGGGCCGTAGGGGAGAGCGCTGCGTGTCGTGCTCTTGCGGGAGACTGCCTTTGCGCTGTTGCCGCGCGACAGGAGGTGTCAAGAGAGTTGCTTGGTGTGCGGCCGGCAGATCATGGCCTCCGTCGGTCCTCTTTCGGCGGCTGGGAAGGGCCAAACGAACGTTCATTTCTGCCGGTACAAAGGCGAGCCTGCGGCCGGTCTGTGCTTTGCGTATTCCGCAGACCCGGGTGGATTCGGATATTTGATGAACGCTAGCTGTAACCTCCCAACACGTTGTCCACAAAGTCCGGGAGGAGGAGGAGCGTGCGTAGTACGTAGTGCGTAGTTCGTGGGGAGTAGTTTGAATAGGATGCGTTATGCGCGCTTGCTCACCGCGGTGTTTCTATAGTCCCTGGGCCACAAGCTAGGTGCTAATCATCGCCTCCCCCAGCGGGGGAGGTGGCCGCAGGCCGGAGGGGGGTTGTTTGGGGCGGTGCGTAGCACGTTGTACGCGGTACGTGGTGGGTTTTGAATCGAGTGCGATAGCGAGCTGACGTGCCACGGTGTTTCCATGTGCCACAAGCTACGAACAACAAGCCTCTTCCCAAACCCTTACCCAGCCCTCCCCCAAGGGAGGGGGACTTCGTCCGGCGCGAGCCACGGGCCAGTTGCTACTTGCTCGTCATCCCAGCCAAGCGGGCCTTTGGCCTGCGCGGACCGGCCCAGACCGGCGCAGTCTCCGTAGCTCGAAACTGATGATGACGACGCAAAGCCTCAAGCGCGACTTCTGTAACGCCTCCCCCCACCTCATCTTTCGCCGGGTGACGAGGGAAGATCCTCATGGCGTCGGGGGGTGGACGATATGGTGAGACTGCATAGCCAGCAACGGACGAAAATCTCGCGACGTTAAGGCAATCGTGCAAGGGAGGGTATCTCGGATACCCTATGTCGGGGAGGGTTTGAAAATCCTCCAGTGTGCCAGGCGGTTTCATGGGGTGAGAAGTCTCAAATGTCTTGGCCGGCTTCAACTGCTTGACAGCCTGGCTGCTGCTCGCTACGATGATTCTTGCGCGTGCGCCGGGATGGCGGAATTGGTAGACGCGCATGATTCAGGGTCATGTGCCCGCGAGGGCGTGGGGGTTCAAGTCCCCCTCCCGGCACCAGAAAGCCCCGCTCGAGCGGGGCCTTTTCATTTAACGGCAGCGGGTTAGAATAACGCCTATGAAGCGTGTGCTATCGGGCATTCAACCTACCGGCGCTATTCACATCGGCAATTACCTGGGCGCTATCAAGCAGTGGGTGGAGATAGGTGACGAGCTAGGCCGCGACGCGCTATTTTGCATCGTCGACTACCACGCCCTCACCAACCCCAGCGCCTACGACCCCGAGCTGCTGCCGCAGCGAACCTTCGAGGCGGCGCTGGCCAACATGGCCGCTGGTCTGGACCCCGAAAAGATAACCCTTTTCGTGCAATCACACGTGCCCGAGCACACCGAGCTCTCGTGGATCTTCACCACGCAAACGCCGGTTGGCGACCTGACGCGAATGACGCAGTACAAGGACAAGTCGGCCAAGCTCAAGTCGGTGCCGGCCGGGCTCTTGATGTATCCGGTCTTGCAGGCGGCCGACATCCTCATCTACAAGGCCGACACCGTGCCGGTGGGCGAAGACCAGTTGCAGCACCTGGAGCTGACCCGCGAGATAGCCCGCCGTTTCAACAACACCTTTGGACAGACCTTCCCGGAGCCGAAGGCCCTCCTCAACCCCAAGGCGCCACGCGTACCGGGGATAGACGGGGCGGCCAAGATGAGCAAATCGGTGGGGAACACCATCGAACTATTGGAAGAGCCCGCATCGATCTGGGAAAAGCTGCGCACCGCCCCCACCGATCCGGCGCGGGTACGGCGTAACGACCCGGGCGACCCGGGCCGCTGCTTGATATACACCTACCACACATATTTTTCGCCGCCGCAGGTTCAGCAGGCGGTGGCCGAGGGGTGCCGTACGGCGGGCATTGGTTGCGTGGACTGTAAGAAGCTGCTCTTCGACAACATGATGGCCGAGCTGGAGCCGATACAGCAGCGCGCCGCCGAGCTTCGCAAGCACCCCGAGCGCGTCGAGGAGGCCCTGGAGGCAGGAGCCGAGCGGGCTCGAGCCATCGCCGTAGAGACCATGCACGAGGTCAGACGCAAAATAGGTCTCTATAAGCCTTATTGAAATGGCGATAGTCCTCCGCTTCGACGGTTTTGAGGGCTCACCAGAGGAGCTCAAGCGCGCGCTTCGCAACGGCCGCGTGGCCGTGCGCGATCTGCCGTTGCTACTACTGATCGAGCAAGCGCTGGAGCAGGTAGCCGGGCTGGAGTTGCCCGAGCGCGGCTCGCTTTTGCCGATACTGGCCGAGCTGCTCGAGCGTAAGCTGCGGGCGCTATTGCGCTTGGAAGCGGAGGAAGAGGACGACGTGGAGGAAGAGGGCGAGTCGCTGGTGGGTCTTTTGGTCGAGCTTGACGAAGCGGTGCGTTTCTTGCTGGAGAGGGCCGAGGCACGCAGCTTCGTGATTCGCGTGCCTGCGCCCGAACTACCGCGTGACCGGCGCCTGCCGCGGCTTTCGGTTGCTACTTTGCACCGGTACGCGCGGCGCTACGTCAGGCCGCGTACCCTCCTGCCCACGGAGGAGCGCTTTGGGGTGGCCGAGGCGTGGAAGTGGCTGTTGGACAAGCTAAGCCGGGCTCGCTGGCTGTGGTTCTCGCGGCTGGGCCTGGCCGGCTGGGCGGAGCGTACCGTAGCGTTCGCGGCCCTTTTGGAGGCGGTGCGCGGCGGCAAGGTACGCCTGGCTCAGGAAGAGCCCTTTGGCGACCTGCTGATTGAACTCGATCCGGAACGGGAAGAGCGCAGCGCTTAGCTGCATCCTTCCAACACATGCTTGCCAGGTTACTTCGGGAAGAGGCGGTACGTAGTGCGCAGTACGTGGTACGTAGTTCGTGGTAGTTAGTTTGCGAGCGCCTTAGCGGGTTGACTCACCACGGTGTCTCCACGGGCGGCTAGCCACAAGCCGCGTAGTGGCATCAAAAACCCCCGCCCCGACACCCCCGAAGGGGAGGGGATATTGTCCGCTGCGAGCTGCACGCCGCGGGAGCTCCAGCGGCTGAGACTTGTAGGCTACCGGCCACAAACCACGAGCCGCCAACAATTAGCCGCCTCTCCCGATTCCCGGGCGAGGCAGGCCGGCACGGCCGAGGTCCGGGCTCAATGGCGGGAGAGGAGCCAAAGCTCTATCCTTACGTCACTTAGCGGACGTTACCGGTTTCTATCTCGGCCTCGTGCAGGTCTACGACTGTAAAGTCGCCCTCGGCGAGGCTACCGGGCACAACAACCAAACTCTTGGCCAGCCATTCGTGTTTGAAGGTGCTGCCCTGGTAGGCCGGGTCGTATGCGACCACCAACCTGGGGTTGTGAGTCTTGATCAGCTCGGCGAGGGCATCGCTACCGTTTTCGTGCAGGCCCTTGTGAGCCGGCATGCGGGAGAAGAGGAAGATTTTTAAGTAGTCCTTCAGTTCGTGCAGCACCTTGAGCCGGTACTCCGCTTCCCAGCCGGGGTAGAGGAGGCGTTCGTCCTCTTCCCGTTCGTCGCCT
Source organism: Thermaceae bacterium (assembly GCA_027023115.1). Taxonomy (GTDB): domain Bacteria; phylum Deinococcota; class Deinococci; order Deinococcales; family Marinithermaceae; genus Oceanithermus. Next base: position 7,902 of record JALVWZ010000084.1, on the reverse strand, counting down.
TCGTCGCTGACGTAGCCACCCATCCCAGCTACCAGGACGTGCCCGGGAGCGAAGGCGAAGGAGCCGTGGACGCTGTGCAGGTACGGGAATACTATTTCCATGTTGTAGGCCTCGCGCAGGTACTCCCCGATTGGAGCGTCTTGCGGCCCGGGTACGTAGAAGCTGGGTACCGGCGAGTTGCCCAGTGCTTCCAGGACCTGGCGGTAGCTCTCGGTTTTGCGTTCCTCGCCGGCTAAGTCTCCCACCAGCACGATTGCGTCTACGTCCAGCTCGGGAACCAAATCCACGACGCGCGAGAGGTAATCGACCGCGCCGCGCGGCTCTGCCAGCGCCAACACCTTGCGGGTGAACTTCCGCATAACATCACCCCCTTAGCAAAGCTGCGTCTACCACTGTCAAGATTAGTATACTCCAAAAGCTCGGATGACGCCAGCCGGATTAGCTGGCGGACTTTTGCGAAGCGGTCTTTAGGAAGTGCCTGACTATGTCCGGGTCGAGGTGCTTACCCGCCAGCCTCTCCAGCTCTTCATAGGCGGCGTGGACCGGCCAGCCGCTCTTGTAAGGACGGTCGTGAGCGAGGGCGTCGAAAACGTCCACGACGGCAAAGATGCGAGCCTCGAGTGGGATGTCGGTTCCGGACAAGCCGCTTGGATAGCCGCTGCCGTCCCAGCGCTCGTGATGGTAGCGAACGATATTGCGCGTGGCGTCTGGCAGGAATGGGATTGGTCTGAGCATGTCGTAGCCGATCTCGGTATGGCGCTTCATCAGTTCCCACTCTTCGTCAGTGAGCGGCCCGGGTTTGAGCAGGATGCGGTCGGGGATACTCAGTTTGCCGATATCGTGCAGATAGGCACCCCAGCGGATGGCCTCGAGGTCGCGGCCGCGGAAGCCGAGCCCCGCAGCCAGCTCTACCGAAAGAGCGGTAACCCGCTCCGTGTGCCCCTGGGTTTCGTAGTCGCGGCGCTCGAGCGCCACGCCAAAAGCGCGGAGCATTGCCTCGCGTGCCTCTTTGAGCGAGGTCAGGTGGCCGATGCGCTCGATGGCGCGTTCTATGCGGCGAGCAGTGAGTTGGAGAAGATTGCGGGCTTCGGAAGAGGGGAGGGTGGGCGAGGTGAAGGTGACTAAGGAGAGCGCTCCGTAAGGGGTGTCCTTTACCCATAGCGGTTCCACCAGAACGCTGCGAGCCCCTATTTCTTGGAACTCGCGGATAGCGCCTGGGTATTCTAGATAGTCATAAACAGCGCGGTTTTCGCGGTTTGCGATTGCTTCACCAACCAGCCCGTCTCCCAATGAGACGTCGCTTTCGAAGTAGAGGCGTGGAAAGCGTGAGGGGTAGTCGCCGGCTATTATCTCGGGCTTGATCTTGTCGTCGTTTATCTTGTCGATGGTGTAAAACACAGCCGCTTCGAAGGGGGTGAGCTCGAGAATGGTTTGCAGCGCCCGCTGGGCGATTTCGCGAGGGCTGTCTATGGACTCGATCTCGCTGGAAAGGCCTAGGAGCTTACGGTAGGCAGCGGCCCGGCGGGTCGCTTCGCCCAGGGCCTGGAGGCGTTCGATGGACATACCTACCGACTCGGCCACCGCTTCGACGAAGGCTATTTCTTCGTCGCTGAAGTTATTCCCCGGGTGGCTGTTGATGGTCAGGACGCCCACCGTCTTGCCTTCGACATTGGTCAGCGGTGCCGCCAGTACGGAAATATCACCGGCCTCTTCGGGCGGCAGGGGACCGTAGTGGAGTACGCGCGGATCGTGGCGGGCCTTGGGAATGAAAACCACCCGACTTTCGTCGATGGCGGTCCAGCTGGCGCTGGTGGCGCGTGGGATGCGGGTGCCAGCGGTGAGGTCGGGCGAAGTCGAGGCCACTATGTGCAGCGCGTCGCCATTTTCGCTCAGAAGCGCAAACGCCGCTTCTTCAGCGGCGGTGTATTCCCGCAACGAAGAGAGGATTTTCATGAACAGCTGTCCCTGGCTGCCGGCGCTGCGGGCAATACGACTGACCGTGGCGATGCGGTCGAGCAGCTCCAGCCTGTTTTGCAGGGCGTGCTCACGACGGCGACTTTCGACGTAGGCGACTATCTCGCGTACGAAGACCTGACCGGCGATTACGGAGTCTTGGGTTAGAGCTCTGCTGCGGTGCAGGTTATCGAGATTGAAGGTGCCGAGCACCTGGCCGCGGTGGACTATTGGGATCAACAGGTTGGTGAGCTCGTTGGGGTTGGCAAAGAGGGGGAGCTGGTTGGATAGCTGGCTTGCCTCATGGCGCTTGACGATGTCTTCCGGTTCGATTATGCGAGGGATGCCCATCAAGAACGAAGCTTCGTCGAGGCCGTACCAGGACAGCTCGTCTTCGTAGCTTACCGAGCTACCCACCAGTTCGTTGCTAAAACCGTATTGCGCGCGGCAGACGAAGTGCCTGCCCTCCAGGATCCATAGGCTGCCGGCTTCGGTTCCTGGGACCGAGTCGATCGCCGCGCTGAGGACTGCTTTATAGAACACATCGGCTTCTTCATCGAGCGCCGCCTTGACCTTGTCGAGCGAGCGGAACACCTGGGCCAGGCGGCGGTCGCGGTTGAGGTTGTTGACTATGCCGGCGAAGTAACCGTTGGTTAGGGGGAGAACCTGCAGTTCTACCGACTGAGGTACGTTTCCGGCTGGCGGCAGGGTGATAGGGACCACGGTAGCGCGATTGGACTCAACCGCTTGACGGATCGAATCGAGCCTATTTTCCTCGGTGCAGTAACGGCTCGCTGGTACGGGAAGGTCTATTTTGGGCTCGCCCAGGCTGAGGCGCAGTAGTTCATTGGCGCGCTCTATCCAAACGCCGTCGCCGTCTACGCGACCGATGAAGAAAGGGGCGTCCCCAACGTCGAGGGCCTTTAGAAAGGAATTAAAGTGCGCTAATACCGGCGGTAAATCCATACTCCTGTTTATATTACCATAAAAACAAACCATCTTTACCCAATAGAAAATGCCCAGTAAACGAGTAGAAAAAGTAAGGAGCGGTACGAAGTAAAAGCCAGCCTAAACTATTCATGAGCGAGGCATAGCTACTCGTTTAGCAAATGTAGTTGTCTGTAAGGCCGCGTCCAGATAACCCAGCGGTAGTAAGGGCGTTCGCTATTTACCCACGCAGAAGTTGGCGAATACCCTGGCTATCACCTCTTCGCTCACGTCGTCGCCGGTGATGGCGGCCAGGGAACGGCTGGCGGCCTCGAGCGACATGCCCATCAGGTCTTCGGGGGCATTCAGGGCCTCTTCGAGAAAGCCGCGGGCCTCCTCCAGCGCCCGGCGGTGGCGTTCGCTGGTGATCCAGACCTCGCCCTCCTCGGCGCCGGCCAAGAGGCGTTCTTTGATCAAGTTTTTCAGCTCGACGACGCCGGCGCCGCTATGCGCCGAAACCGGCAGGTACTCGTCACTTTCCCAGGCGGGTTCCAAGTCGGCTTTACTGGCCACCTTGATGACCCTTTCCCAGGGGAGGTCGGGCGGCGCTGGGAGGGGAGACGAAACGTCGGCCAGGTAGAGGATCAGATCGGCGGCGGCGGCTGTCGCCAAGGCTTTTTCTACCCCGGCCGCCTCCACCGGGTCGCTGGTCTCGCGAACGCCGGCGGTATCGACGGCGACCAGCGGTACGCCTTCGATCTCCAGGGGGGCCTCCAGATAGTCGCGGGTAGTGCCGGGTTGGTGGTGGACCAGCGCCCGTTCGTAGCCGAGCAGGGCGTTCAGCAAACTCGACTTACCGGCGTTGGGGGCTCCGACCAGCGCCAAGCGGGCGCCGCTGCGGACTACGCGCCCGGCCGGGGCGGTGGCCAGCAGGTGGTCTATCGCGACCAGCGCTTCGCTGATAGTCTTTCGCGCCCGGTGCGGCTCCACGCCTTCTTCGGGGTAGTCGAGCAGCGCCTGGATGTGGGCCAGCAGGTCGAGCAGGTTTTGGTTGATGGCGCCGATGCGCCGGGACAGTTCGCGAGTGAGGCCGCGCATAGCCTGCCGGCGGGCGGTCTCGCCCTCGGCCTCCACCAGCGCCAGCACGCTTTCCGCCTGGGCCAGGTCCAGGCGGCCGTTGAGGTAGGCGCGCAGGGTGAACTCGCCGGGGGCGGCGGCGCGGGCTCCGGCCGCCAGCAGCTGGCCGAGCAGCTTGCGCAGCACCGCCGGCGAGCCGTGGGTTTGCAGCTCCGCCACGTCCTCACCGGTGTAGGAGCGAGGAGCGCGGAAGACCAGCAACAGGGCTTCGTCTATCTTCTCGCCGCGCTCGTCCACCAACCAGCCGTGCCAGAAGCGGCCGCCGGGGCTTTGGCGCGGGTCGCGGCCGCGCCAGAAGCGGGCCGCCAGCTCCAGCGCCCGCGGGCCGCTGAGGCGCACCACGCCCACGCCGCCCACCCCGGGAGGAGTGGCGACGGCGGCGATGGTGTCGTACAGGTCGGGCAGCACGGCTCAGAACGTTCTAGCGGCGGCGATGGTCTTTTCCAGGTCTTCTTCACCGTGGGCCGCCGATATGAAAGCCGCCTCGAAGGCCGAAGGGGGCCAGTAGACCCCGCCTTGCAAAAGGGCGTGGAAGAAGCGTTTGAAGGTTTCGGTATTGGTGGTAGCGGCGTCGTCAAAGCCGCGCACCGGTCCCTCGGTAAAGAAGACGGTCAGCATCGAGCCGACGCGGTTGATGGCGTGGGGTACGCCGGCGGCGCTCAGAACCTCGTCAAGGCCGGATTGCAGGCGGGCGCCGTAGTCTTCCAGGCGTTCGTAAATCTCCGGTTCGGCTTGCAGGATGCGCAGCGTCGCCAGCCCTGCGGCCATCGCCAGCGGGTTGCCGGAGAGGGTGCCCGCTTGGTAGACCGGGCCTTCGGGAGCCACCTGGGCCATCACCTCGGCGCGGCCGCCGTAGGCCGCCGCCGGCAGGCCGCCGCCGAGTATCTTGCCTAGGGTTATCAGGTCCGGCTCGAGGCTGAAGCGCTCGGTAGCGCCGCCCGGGGCCAGCCGGAAACCGGTCATTACCTCGTCGGCGATCAGCAAGGCGCCGTACTCGCGAGTCAGCTCCCGCAGCGCTTTCAGGAACTCGGTCGTGGGCGGAATGACGCCGGCGTTGCCGACCACCGGTTCGAAGATGACCGCCGCCAGCCGCTCTCCGTACTCGCCAAACACCTGCGCCAGGTGTTCCGGGTCGTTGTAGCGGCCCACCAAAGTCAGCTCGGCGTAGCCTTTGGGAACGCCGGCGCTGGAGGGCTGGCCGAAGGTCAGGGCGCCGGAGCCGGCCTCGACCAGCAGGCCGTCGGCGTGGCCGTGGTAGTTGCCCTTGAACTTGAGGATGTAGTCGCGGCCGGTATAGCCGCGGGCTACGCGCAGGGCGCTCATGGTGGCCTCGGTGCCGGAGCTGACGAAGCGCAACTTTTCCAAGGCCGGGTAGACGCGCCTCACCGCTTCCGCCAGCTCGACCTCGAGCGGGTGCGGCGCGCCAAAGCCCAGACCATTGGCGGCCGTTTCTTGCACCAGCTCGACCACTTCCGGGCGGGCGTGGCCGAGTATCATCGGCCCCCAGCTGCCCACGTAGTCCACGTACTCGTTGCCGTCGGCGTCCCAAACGCGGCTGCCGCTGCTGCGTACCAGAAAGAGGGGGCTGCCGCCCACCGAGCCGAACGCCCTCACCGGGCTGGAAACGCCCCCTGGCAGCAAACGCCGCGCTTTTGCAAACAAGATCTCGCTTTCGTTAGTCCGCATACTGCTTTCAGGTTACCTTTAGTGCGCGGGAGCTTCCACCAGGGCCGCTACTATATCGTCTCCCCGCGGCTGTGCGGCCAGGGCCAGGAACTCGCCGGCGGCGGTGACGCTGCTTTGGCCCTCGAAGTGCAGGTCGTAAAAGTCGCCGTTGAGCATCGGGTTGAGGCCGTAGCGCAGGTTCTCGCGCCCCACCAGCTTCTTGCTCAGGCCTTCGCGCAACCACACCTCGCCCTCTACCTGGGCCGGATCGGCGCTCCAAGGTCCTTCCCAGGCGGCGGCGTTGGCGGAGGGTTGCACCAACAGCCAAGCGCCGGCGGCGTCGGCGCGCTCCACCAGCGATTCGTGAAAAGCATCGAGACAGATGAGCGTGGCCATCCGCCCGATGGCGGTAGCGAACACCTGCGACCCAAACGGGGCGGAGCTCAGGAACGCGCGGCGTTCGTCCGGGGTCAGGCGCACCTTGGCGGGCCGGGCCAGAATGGTACCCCGGGGGGTATATACCCCCAGCCAGTTGTAGCTGCGCTGACCGGCCGCGTGCAGACCGCGCGCCGGTTCCCAGTCGAGCAGGGGGCCGAAAAGCGAGCCGCCAATCACGTAAGCCGACGTTCGCCGGGCCGCCTCGCTGAAAGCGCGGTGGTAGGCGGGCCAGACCTGCGGCAGACGCAGGTGGTAGACGAGGTCCGGCCGGGGGTGATGCAGAAGAGCAGCGGGCGCTTGCCGCAGGCCGCCGGCCAGCAGCCGCAGGCCGGCGGCGAAGCTCGACCGGGCGCGGAGCACGTTCTTGGCGGCACCGAGCCAGAAGATGAGCGGCAGAGCGTAGGCCTCGGGGAAAGCCACGACCCGGTGGCCGGCGGGCGCGCCCCGTACGGCGGCCTCGGCCAGGGCCACGGTCCGTTCCACGAAGGCCGCTTCGCTGAGGTAGTGCTCGCGCTCAATCTCGGCCTGTACCGCCGCCAGGTATACCTGCATGTCTCCAGGCTACCGCAGCACCGCCGGCCGCGGGGCGCGGCAACTAATCACCGGTAACCCTTAAGGTTATGACGGGTATGAATCTTCCTTTGGAGAAAGACAAAAGCGCCCGTTTGTGATATGCTTTTATGAGCGTGTCATACCCCCTCGGGGGTATATATTCCGCAGAAAGCAAGGAGGTAGTATGCCGTTACTGGGAGAACAAGAACAGCAAATAGTACGCGAGCGCCTGGGCAACCTGGCGCGCGACGTGGAAATCGTACTCTTCACCGACTCCTCGACCATCGTGGCTCCGGGTAAGGAGCCGTGCATGTACTGCAAGGAGACGCAGCAGTTACTCGAAGAGATCGAGCCCCTTTCCGAAAAGGTGCACCTGACCGTCTTCGACATGTCCGCCCCCGAAGGGCAGGAGAAGGCCAAGGAGATGCGCGTCGAAGCGGCGCCGACCATCATTCTGCGCGAGCAGGGGACCGATGCGGTCAACGTCCGCTACCGCGGCATTCCCGCCGGTTACGAGTTCGCCAGCCTGCTCGAGGACATCGAGATGATCGGTCGCGAGGGGCACGGCCTACCCGAGGACGTGGTCAAGGAGCTCAACGAGCTTCCCTCCGAGGTGACCATGCAGGTCTTTGTGACCCCCACCTGCCCCTACTGCCCGCAGGCGGTGCGGGTTTCTCACCGCTTCGCCTACGCCTCGCCGAAGATCATGGGCGAGATGGTGGAGGCTCAGGAGTTCCCGGCCCTTTCGCAGAAGTACAACATCAGCGGCGTTCCCGACGCCATAATCAATGGTGGCGTGCAGCGGGTCCTGGGAGCCCAGCCGGTTTCGGCCTTCCTGGAAGCCGTCAAGAAGGCCGTAGCGGCCACGGCCTGAGCTAGGCGCACGCGGGGGGAGCTATGCTCCCCCCGCGGCTTTTCGAGGAGCGAATATGCGCAAGTGGAGCCTGCTGCTGACGGTGCTGCTGGCGGTCCTGGCGGCCTGCGCGCCCAAGGGCGCTTACAAGAACGTAACGGCCGACGACCTTTATGCCCAGCTGGGTCGCCCCGGAGTGATGATAGTCGACGTTCGCACCCCTTCGGAGTACGCCCAGGAGCACATAGCCGGAGCGGTCAACAAACCACTTCAGCAGATTGAAGTTTGGTATAAGACCTTACCAAAGGACGAGCCGGTATACCTCTACTGCCATAGCGGCAATCGCAGCCACCAGGCGGCGGAGTTCCTCAAGGGCA
>JALVWZ010000083.1 GCA_027023115.1 Thermaceae bacterium | reverse complement strand
GGTGCAGCTGGTGCCGCTCACCGACCGGGCGGCGGTGCTGGAGATGCTCAAGCTCGACGAGCTGATAGACCTGATCATCCCCCGCGGCGGCGAGGGGCTGATCAACCTGGTGGCCGAGAACGCCCGCATGCCGGTGCTCTACCACGCCAAGGGGGTGAACCACCTTTACGTGGACGAAGCGGCCGACCTGGAGATGGCGCTCGAGATCGCCTACAACGGCAAGGTGCAGCGCCCCGGGGTCTGCAACGCGCTCGAGGCTGTCTTGGTGCACGAAAGCGTGGCGGTCGAGTTCCTGCCCCGGCTCGCAGAATCGCTGACCGCCGCCGGCGTGGAGCTGCGGGCGCACGAAAACGCCCTGCCCTACCTGAAAAACGCCAAACCCGCCAGCGCCGATGACTGGGGCCGCGAATTCCTGGACCTCGTCCTGGCCGTCAAGGTGGTGGCAGAGATGGACGAAGCGCTCGCCCACATCGCCCGCTACGGATCCCACCACACCGAGGTGATCGCTACCGAGCACTACGCCCGGGCGTTGCGCTTTTTGCGCGAGGTGGACGCCAGTTTGGTGCTGGTCAACGCCAGCCCCCGCTTCAACGACGGCTTCCAGCTGGGCCTGGGGGCCGAGATTGGCATTTCCACCAGCAAGCTGCACGCCTACGGGCCCATGGGGGTGCGCGAGCTGACCACCACCAAGTTCATCGGCCTCGGCGAAGGGCAGGTTCGCGGCTAGATGCCCACCCGCGAGGCGGTGCGCGCCTACCTGAAGCGGCTGGTAGCGGTCTACACCCGCGCCCACGTTCCCTTCTTCGCCGCCTCGCTGGCTTACTACGCCCTCTTCAGCCTGCTGCCTCTGCTGCTGCTGCTCGTGGGCGTCTTCGGCCTGATGCTGGAAAGCCGCCCCGACCTTGAACAGGCGTTCATGACGCAGGTGCAACACCTGGCTCAAAACCTGTTCCCGACCTCGGAGACGGTGGGGGAAACGGTAGCCGCCGCCCTGCGCCGCGGCGCCGCCAGCGCCACTTTGACCTCGGTGCTGGTCCTCGGCTGGACGGCCAGCAACTTCTTTTCGGCGCTTTCCTATGCCCTCTCGCTCATCTTTGGCGGCCGCGGCCCCGGCTGGCGCGGCCGCTTGCTGGGCCTGGTGGCGCCGCTCCTGATCGGCCTTGGCCTCTTGCTCTTCAGCCTGGCTGGCCTGGCGGTCACCATCGCCTTGCCCTACCTGCCGAGCGGCCCTTGGCGCGGCCTATTGGTGGGGACGCTGCCCTGGCTGGCCACCCTGATTTCGTTCTTCCTGATCTACCGCTTCTTGCCCTATCCGCCGCCGGGAACCCTGCAGAGCCTAGCCGCCGCGTTTTTGGCCTCGACCGTCTGGACCGGTCTCTCGCGGATGCTGCCGCACGTCATCTCGCGCACCCGTTACGAGACCATTTACGGCTCGCTGGCCGGGTTCTTGCTGGCGCTCTTCGGTTTTTACATGGCGATGTGGATCTTGCTCGGCGGCGCGGCGGTGCTACGCGCTTTTTTCCCAGATGAGGCGCAGGCCCTTTAGGGTCAGGTCGTCGTCCACCAGCTCGAGAGTCTCGCAAACCGGTTCGACCACGCGGGCAAAGCCGCCGCTGGCGATTACCAGCGCCTCGCCCGCCTCCGCCAGAAAGCGCCGCACCATCCCGTCGACCAAACTGGCGTAGCCTAGCACCAACCCCGACTGCAGGGCCTCCACCGTCGAGCGCCCCACCACGCGCGCCGGCGCGCGGGAGAGGTCAACCCGCGGCAGCTTGGCGGTGCGCAGTGAGAGGGCCTCGGCGGCGGTGCGCGGTCCGGGAGCGATGGCGCCGCCGCGGTAAAAGTCGGGTGCTTCGACCAGGTCGAAGGTGGTGGCGGTGCCAAAGTCGACCACCACGTAGCGGCCGCGCGGGTCATCGTAGGCCAGCGCCGCCACCGCGTTCACTAGGCGGTCGGCCCCTACTTCGGCGGGGTTCTTGATGTCTACCCGCAAGCCGGCGCTGGCGGCGTTCACCAGCAATGGCCGCACCGCGAAGAGCTTGTAGAGGGCCGCCTCCAGCTCGAGCTCCACCGGCGGCACCACGCTGGAGATGACGGCGGCCGCCGGCGCGGTCAGGCCCGCCTGGTCGAAGAGCTCGCGCAGCAGGGCCACGTACTCGCTTTCCATGCGCAGCGGATTGGTGGCGATGCGCCAGCGCTCGAGCAGGCGGTCTTCGTCCCACAGGCCCAGAATGGTGGCGGTGTTGCCAACGTCGATGGCTAGGAGCATGCCTTCAGGATACCGCCCCGGCGCGGGGCGGTCGCAAAGAAGTACGCGGGTTGGCCGCGTCCTGGGTCCGCGCTAAGTTCAGGCGCCAAGCTTGGCCAGCTGCTCTTCGATCTCTTTCTCGAGGGCCTCGAGCGCATGGCGGTCGCCCGGCGCGACGCCGGTAAGCAGGCCAATCTCGGCGGCCAGAGCCCGAAAGCGCGCTTCGTCCTGCTCGGCAAGGGCCCGGTAGGCGGCTTTTATCTTTTCCAGGGCGTCGCGCAGGGCGCGTTCCACCTCACGCAAGCGTTCTTCGAGCAGTCGCATTGCGGTGGCGCGGTCTACCTCGAGGCTCAATAGGCCGCCGCGCCAAAATATCCGCCGCCCTTCGGGAAGGGCCTCCAGCAGGCGCTTTTCTTCTAGCAAATCGCTAATTGCGGTAAGCATTTCGCCCTCCAAAAGACAGGGAGCGCGGGACCTGCCCGCGCTCCCGCGCCCCGGTTACTTTGCCTCGCCGCGCACTTCGCCCAGGAGTTCCTCGGCGCGCACGTACAAGGCGGCGATGGCCTCTTCGAGCAAGCGGCGCTGGTCGCGCAACCCCGCGAGCTGCTTGTCCAGGTACTCGAGCGCTTCGGCGTAGGGGAGTTCGACCGAGAGGTTGCCGCCAATGTCGATGACCACGTTCTCGACGTCCTCCACCTTCGCCTTGACCTGGATGATCGAGCCCACGGGAATGAGCATGGATTTGCCCTTTCCCAGGTCCTTCATCGTAGCCAGGGTGGCCTGAGTGGACCGCAGCGCCGCTATGGACTGGTTGACCAGCTCCACCTCGGCGCGCAAGGCCTCGATCTGGGCGATCAGCGAACGGAGTTCCTGGTTCTGCTCTTCGGGGGTCTTCTTGCTTTCCGCTATCTCCTTCTTGGCCATCACCATCACCTCCCTAGATGTGAATCATCTAGTTCAGTAAATCGCATTATAAAACACTCAGATATAATTGTCTAGGGCTATCAAGCAGCAGGGCATAAACTGGAGTATGCACTGGGAAAAACTCCTTCACGACCAGGCCCTCAGCGAGTTTGGCGAGGTGACCCCGCCCATCTTCCAGAACTCCCTCTTCTCCTTCGCGACCGTCGCCGAGTTCGAAGAGGCCATGAACCAGGGCACCCGCCCCGTCTACACCCGCATCGCCAACCCGACGGTGCGCGTCTTCGAGCGCAAGGTGGCCGAGCTGGAGGGGGCCGCCGACGCGGTGGCCTTCGCCAGCGGCAACGCCGCGATGGCCGCCCTCCTCTTCAGCCTCCTGGAGGCGGGCGACCGGGTGGTGGCGGCCACGCCGGTCTACGCCGGCACCTACGGTTTGCTCACCAGGATGCTCGCCAAGCTGGGCGTGCGGGCCGACCTGATAGACGGCAAAGACACCGCGGCGCTAATCGCCGCCCTGCCCGGCGCCAAGGTGCTGCTACTCGAGAGCCCCACCTCCTACACCTTCGAGCTGCAAGACCTGGAGCCCCTCACCGCCGCCGCCCGCGAAGCCGGCGTGCTGAGCGTGATAGACAACACCTACGGCGCCGGCGTTTACCTCAGGCCGC
>JALVWZ010000082.1 GCA_027023115.1 Thermaceae bacterium | reverse complement strand
ATCGTGGTCGGTGTCATTGTTGGCGCTGTTGTTATCGCCGTCGTGGTCGGTGTCGTGGTTGTAATCGCCGCTATCGTGGTCGGTGTCGTGATCAGTATCGTGGTCGTAGTCGCCGCCGGCGCCGCCGGAGCCGTTATCGCTGTCGTAGTCGGCGTCGTGGTCGGTGTCATGGTCGGCGTCGTGATTGACGGAAGCAGAGTTTGCCCCTGCCGGAGCCAGCACAACCCGTAAGTTCAACGTATGACCATCCGCCAGCAAATAGGCTTGGCCGCTACGCACCATTACTGCTCCTGCGAAAACTACCTCGCCAGCGGCGTCGAGCAGGCGCACCTGGCTGGCCGCTTGCAAGGCGGAGGGGTCCGGTTGCGAGCCCGGCTCACCCTGCCAAATAACCTGGCCGGAGCCGTCGAGCAAGACCACCGCCGCCACCTGGTTCGCCCAGTGCGGCGCCTGGTCGGGCTGTGAGTTGCTGCGGGCCGAGGCCGCGCCAAAGAGCAGGAGGGCGGCCGTAAGGATCGATATATAAAGGCTGTTTCTCTTCATGGCCACTTCATGGTGCATCCGGCGGGTAAACGCCAGGTAAACGCGCGGACGGCCCTGTCAGCCATCTCATGGCCGCCGGTCCTATTCTGAACACGTGCGCTGGCAACTACTCTTGGGTTTGCTGCTGCTCGCCCTCGCCGCCTGCGGCACCGAAGGCGGCACCGCCGAGCCGCTGCGGGTGACGCTGCGCTCCTTGCCGACGGCCTACGTGGGCGAGCGCTACGACGTGCGCGTACCGGCATCGGGCGGGATTCGCCCCTACCACTACGAGCTCGAGGGCGACCTGCCCGAAGGCGTCCAGTTCGCCGCCGGCCGCTTCAGCGGCACCCCGCGCAAGAAGGGCAGCTTCAAGCTGAACCTGGCGGTGAGCGACGCCGCCCTCTCCACCCGCACCGTCAACTTCACCCTGCGCGTCACCGACCCGCCGCCGCCGCAGCTATCCGTCAAGCAACCCGGCTCCGCCACCGATTCGCCGTTCATCGCCGTCTTCAAGCTGAACGAGCGCCCCACCACCGCCCTGCGCCTCCATCTGGACCTCAAGAACCTGACCCCTGACCTGGAGAGCTTTAGCGCCTCGGACGACCTGCTCTACGTTCTCCGTTACAACGCCGAGAAGCACACCCTCGACCTCGACGGCGCCTTTACCGGCGTGGTCAAGGGTCTCGAGGTCTTCCGTATTAAGCTAACTCCCGCCGAAAAGCTGCTCCCGCGCTTGAAACCCGTGGTGCAGTTCTTCAACGCCAAGGGCGAGCCCTACACCCCCAACCCGCCCAAGCGCCCGCCCGACAAGGGCGAGTACGCCTTCGACGACCTGCGCACCCTGGCCGCTCACTGGCCGGGCCCAAAACCGGCCCTCAAGGCGCCCCCCAAGAAAGAAACCGCGAAGCCGGACGAGAAGGCCGCCCCGCCGGCCGCAAAGAAGCCGCCGGCAGACGAGCCGCAAAAGTCCGCCGGCAGCCCGGAGCCGGCAAAGCCCAAAGAAAAACCCGCTCCCCTCCCCGGCGACCTCAACCACGACGGCAAGGTAGGCCCTGACGACTTGGCGCAGCTCCGCGCCAGCTACGCCTTCAACCCCGGCGGCAAGCTGACGCCGCCGCAAGAATCCGTCGAGAAGAAGGCCCCGCCCGCGGGCGACGAACAGCAAAAGACCGGCTCGCAAAAGCCGCAGCCAAAGCAGCAGCCCTGACCAGCCTCTTTCACCACCGGCGCGCGCCGGCTTGGTAGCATGAGGTTCCCCCGCCTGGGGCACCTGGGAGCTTGGCGCTATGGCTGATTCGGCAAAGACACTGCCTACCGGACGCATTCCCCCGCACAATCTCGAGGCCGAGGCCAGCGTACTCGGCTCGGCCCTGGTAGACAACGACGCCATAGACCGCGTCGAGGGCCTGATAACCCCCGACGTTTTCTATAAGGAAGCCCACCGCAAGATCTGGCGGGCCATGGAGGCGTTGCGCGGCCGCGGCGAGCCGGTTGACCTGGTCACCCTGGCCGAGGAGCTCAAGAAAAACGGCGAGCTCGACGAGGTGGGCGGCATTACCTACCTGGTCGGCCTCAGCGAGGCCACCCCCACCGCCGCCTACGCCGAACACTACGCCCGCATCGTCGCCGAAAAGGCGGTGCTGCGGCGCCTCATCGCCGCCGCCGGCGAGGCCATGCGCCTGGCCTACGACGAGGCCGGCAGCGTCGAGGAGGTAATAGACCAGGCTGGCCGGCTAATCCTCGACGTGGCCACCCACGGCCCCCGCCACGAGTTCCAGGAGATGCGCGACCTGGTAACCAAGGCCCACGAGCGCATCGCCCAGTTACGCGAGGAAGGATCCCGGAGCGACCTCATCTCCAGCGGCTTCGCCGACCTCGACCGCCTGATCGGCGGCCTGGGCCCGGGCAGCCTGAACATCATCGCCGCCCGCCCCTCGATGGGTAAGACCGCCTTCGCCCTGACCATCGCCCAAAACGTAGCCCTGCGCGACGGCGTTCCAGTGGCCATCTTCTCGCTGGAAATGCCGGCGCTAGACCTGGTGCTGCGCATGCTCTCCAGCGAGGCGCGGGTAGACATGAACCGCATTCGCCAGGCCCAGCTCTCCGACCGCGACTACGACCGCCTGGTCAAGGCCGCCGGCCGCATCTACGACGCGCCGATCTTCATAGACGACACCCCGGGTCTGACGCTGATGGAGCTCCGCTCGCGGGCGCGGCGGCTGGCGGCGCACCAGAACGTGCAGATGATAGTGGTCGACTACATGCAGCTGATGAGCGGCGGCCAGAGCGCCCGCAACGGCGAGAACCGCCAGCAGGAGATAGCCGCCATCAGCCGCGGCCTAAAGAGCCTGGCCCGCGAGCTGGAGGTGCCGGTGGTGGCGCTCTCTCAGCTCAGCCGCGCCGTCGAGAACCGGCCCAACAAGAAGCCGATGCTCAGCGACCTGCGCGAGTCGGGCTCGATCGAGCAGGACGCCGACTTGGTAATCTTCATCTACCGCGACGACTACTACAACGAGCACTCCGAGAAGGCCGGTATTGCCGAGATAATCGTTGGCAAGCAGCGCAACGGCCCCATCGGCACCGTCGAGCTACAGTTCCACGCCGCCCACGTGCGCTTCAACGACCTGGCCCGGGGCGAGTTCTAGCGGCGCTGTTATTACACGTCGTCTGCGCTGCCCCCGTGTTACCGCGAACACCCTAGGCCGTCGCCCCGGCGAACGCCGGCTCCAAGACCGTTTCCAGAGCCGCGGCGAGGGCACTGCGTAGTCGCTGTTGTTTGCCACGCCCCCACGGGCAACGGTGAGTACGCCGGTCTGGATTCCAGCTCGCGCGAGCCATGCGACTCGCTTGGCTGGAATGACGAATTTAGTTTCTACGCGTCACCCCAGCGAAAGCTGGGGCCCAGGACCAATTCAGAGGTCGGGATGGAGGTGCTGCACAGGCCTCGGAAAGCTATAAGGCTTCCTCCCCTTTGGGTAAGACCGGGGTGGGGATTTTGGAAAGCGGCTTGTAGCCCGCAGCTTGCGGCCTGTAGCTCGTGAAATGAAGATCCTTTTCCCAAACGGCTCTGGCAAACAACGTGTTGTTTGCATCTAGCTGCGTTTTATCGGGCTCGAGAATCGGCTCTGGGCGGGTCAGGAGATTTAAATGACGTAGAAAACCCAACGCCTCTCCCGATGCGGGAGCAAATGGCCTGGCCCGACCCACGCTCATACCTCCACGAGGTCGCGGTTCACCCCGGGCCAGGCAGAAGGCTTGAGGGTGCCGCGGGTTACCACCTGCACGCGAACCCCCAGCTCTCCGGAGAGCTCGTTTTCGAGGCGGA
>JALVWZ010000081.1 GCA_027023115.1 Thermaceae bacterium | reverse complement strand
TGAAGCCGGTGGCGTGAGCGAAGATGACGTTGGGGTGCTTCTTGGCCGCCGCCAGCACGCTATCCATGTACCCGAAGCTGGTGGCGAAGATTACCTGGCAGCCCTGCTTTACCAAACGGTCCATGTAAGCCTCGGCCTGCGCTTCGGGAACGCTCTCGACGTACTGGGTCTCCAGCCACGGCAACTTCTTGGCGGCGGCGATCCGCCCCTGGTCGTGGGCGTGGCTCCAGCCGTAATCACCCACCGGGCCAACGTAGATCCAGCACGCCTTCAACTTGTCTCCCTGCGCCCACCCGAAAGCGCCCAGGAGAACCACCAACACTGCCAAAAACACTTTCCGCATACCCTGCCTCCTTACTGCTACCTGCTTTACCTCCGCTCACCCCGTTCGTATGGGGTTCCCAACGCCTCCGGGGCCCCCGACGGACCCCGCCCGAGAGCGCTTAGGGACAGAACCAGTACCACGAAGAGGTACGGCATGGCTTTCAGGAGCTCCGGCGTTACCTGCGCCTGCAGGCGGTAGGAGAGGTGGTAGAGGGCTCCGAAGAAGAGGGCGGCGACCACCGCCCGCAGGGGGTGCCAGGAAGCGAAGATGGCCAGCGCTACGGCGATCCAGCCGAGGCCGGAGGTGATGCCGTCGGCCCAGCTGGGGCGGTAGGCGAGCGAGAGGAAGGCCCCGGCCAGCCCGGCCATGGCCCCGCCGAAGACGACTGCGGCGTAACGCACGGCGAAGACGTTGATGCCCATGGCGTCGACCGCCTCCGGGTTCTCGCCGGCGCTACGCAGCACCAGGCCCCAGTAGGTGTGGCGGAGCACGAACCACAGCGCCAGCGCCAGCAACAGCGCCAGCGCCATCAGGCCGGTTTCGGACAAGGTGTGCGCCAGCGGCGCTCCTTCAAATGGTTTGCCGAGCAGGCCGGCCAGCCCCAGCCCCAGCATGGTCAGCGCCAGGCCGGCGACGTACTGGTTGGCCCGCAGGCTGACCGCCGCCACCGCAAAGAGCGCTGCGGCAACGGCGCCCGCCAGCACAGCCGCCGCCAGACCCAAAAGTGGCAGGCCGGTGGACTGGGCGACGGCAAAGGCCGCCAGCGCCCCCAGGGCCATCATCCCCTCGACGCCGAGGTTTACCACCCCCGAGCGTTCGGCAAATATCTCACCCAAACCAGCCAGCAAGATAGGCGTACCAAAAGCCAGGGCGCGGATCAGAGTGGTCCAGACAAGGTCTTCCATTAATCCTCCCCCCTGCCGCGCGCCAGACGCACGCGATAGTAGAGCAGCCGCTCGCTGGAGATGAGGAAGAAGAGGATCAGGCCGTTGAAGACGTCGGTCACCCTGAAGGGCATTTGCAGGGCGAGCTTCATGACGTCGCCACTGGCGAAGATGACGCCCATGAAGAGCGCGGTCAGGATGGCTCCCAGCGGATTGCCGCGGGCTAGCCAGGCGACGATGATGGCCGTGTAGCCGTAGCCGAGGGAGATCTGGTAGGCGTCGAGCAGGCGGTGGTGCACCCCGGCCACCTCGCCTACCCCCGCCAGGCCGGCCAGCCCGCCCGAGACCAAGGCGGCGGCGAAGACCACTCCGAAGAGGGGGATGTGGGCGTAGCGGGCCGCCTCCGGGTTGTCGCCGATGACGCGCACGCGGTAGCCCCAGGGGGTGCGCTCGAGCGCCAGCCAGACCAGCAGCGCCGACAGCAAGGCCAGCAGCAGCGTCGGCCAGTGGACGTAGGTCCCGGGCACGAGCGGCAGGGTGGCGTCGGCCGGGAACCTGTCGCTGTAGGCAAAGCCGAAGGCACTCTTGCCACGCCAGGGACCGTGGATCAACCAGCCCACCAGGTAGGCGGCAACGTAGTTGAGCATCAGGGTGGTAAGCACGTCGTTGACGCCCAAACGCAGCTTTAGCACGGCCGGCAGAGCCGCCCAAAGACCTCCCGCCAGAAAACCGGCGGCGAACATCAAAGGCAGCTCGACGGCCACCGGCGCGTGCACGAAGAGGGCCACCCCGCTGGCGGCCACCGCCCCTAAGAGGAGCTGCCCTTCGGCGCCGATGTTCCAGAACTGACCGCGGAAGGCCAGCACCAACCCGACGCCCGCGAGGAGCAACGGAATGGCCCGCCGCACCGCCTCGGCGAAACCGCTTTTGCTGAAGAGGGTCTCGACGACGATCGTCTTGTAGGCCAGCCAGGGGCTCACCCCGTAGGCCCAGAAAACGACGCCGGCGGCCGCGAAGGCCAGCAACAGCGCCAGCGTCGAAACCGCCAGCACCCGCGCCGGCGGGGCTACCAGGTCTTTTTCGATGACGAACGGGCCCAGTCTTCTCACACCTCCACCCCCGCCATCCAAAGGCCCACCCGCGCGCGGTCGAGCTCGCCGGCGGCCCCCGCGCCCATCAGGCGGCCGCCGTGAATTACCGCGATGCGGTCTGACAAAGCGAACACCTCGTCGAGGTCTTCCGAGACCAATAGCACCGCCGCCCCGGCCCGGCTGCGCTCGCTGAGCAGCTCGTGGACCAGCGCCGCCGCGCCCACGTCGAGCCCGTAAGTGGGGTGAACGGCGACTATCAGCGGCGGGTCGCCGTGGAACTCGCGGGCGATGATCAGCTTTTGCAGGTTTCCCCCGGAAAGGAGCCGCGCTGGCGCCGCCGGGTTGGGCGGCTCGATGCCGTAACGCTCAATCTGCTCGCCGGCGAAGGCGTAGACCGCCCGCCGGTCCATGAGTAACCCACGGGCGAAGGGCGGGCGGGCGTGGTCGCGCAGGATCAGGTTCTCGGCCAGGTTGAGGCCGCCGGCCACCCCCTGGCGGCGGCGGTCTTCGGGGATGTGGGCGATGCGCGGGCGGCGGGGCGAAAGCGGGTCGCGCCCCAGAACCCGCACCTTCCCGGCCGCGGGCGGGCGCAGCCCGGTGACCACCTCCACCAGCTCGCGCTGGCCGTTGCCGGCCACGCCGGCTATGCCCAAAATCTCGCCGGCGCGCACCTGCAGGCTGACGCCGCGCAACGCCGGCTGGCCCTGGTCGCCCTGGGCGTGGACGTTCTCCACCTCTAGCACCGGCGCGCCGACGCGCCCGCCCCGGCGGGGGCGGGAGAACTCCACTTGCCGGCCGACCATCATCCGCGCCAGGTCTTCCTTGGTGGCTTCGCCACGCCGCACGCTGCCCACCAGCCGTCCCTTGCGCAAGACGCTGATGAGGTCGGCTATCTCCAGCACCTCGTCGAGCTTGTGGCTGATGAAGATCACCGCCTCGCCGTCTTCTTTCATGCGCCGCAGCACCCTAAAGAGCTCCGCCGCCTCCGGCGGGGTCAGCACCGAGGTGGGTTCGTCGAGCACAAGCAGTTCCGCGCCCTGCAAGAGGGCGCGGACAATCTCGACGCGTTGCTTCTCTCCTTCGGAGAGCTGCCAGACCCTGACGTTTGGATCGAAGCGGAAGGCGTACTGCCGGGTAAGCTCCCTAATACGCTGCGCCAGGCCGCGGGTAGGAAACAAAAAGCCGCTGGGCAGGCCCAGCGCCAGGTTCTCGAGCACGGTATGCGCCCGCACCAGGAGTGGATGTTGGGGCACCAGTCCAATCCCCAGCTTGATGGCGTCTTGTGGTGAGCGGATGCGCACCCGCCGCCCCTTCCAAAAAATATCCCCCTCGTCGGGGGGGTACATGCCGTAGAGCAGGCTGACCAGCGTGGTCTTGCCCGCCCCGTTCTCGCCGAGGAGGGCGTGCACCTCCCCGGGATAGACATCGAGGCTTACCCGGTCCACCGCCAAGACCCCCGGGAAACGTTTGCTGACGTTTCTCAGGGAGAGTAACGCTCGTGTTTCTGTCATACAGGAACCCGGCCCGGCCGGATGCGCTAATTATGGAGGCT
>JALVWZ010000080.1 GCA_027023115.1 Thermaceae bacterium | reverse complement strand
GCTCCCAGTCCTTCGGGGCGGGCCGCGGGAAAGAGGTTGAGCAGGGGCAACAGCCAAAAGCGCGCCACGACCGGCGCCAGTAGCAGCGCCAGCCAGCCGCTCAGGCCGATTGCCTGCCACTTGAGTAACAAGAAGGCGAAGCCCACGCCAAATGCAAAACTGCCGTGGTGGACGTCGCCGAGGATGCGCAGGCGCTCGGGCGCCGGCCGCATGGCCAAGAGGGCGTCGGCGCTGTCGAGCAGACCGTCGAGGTGGAGCATGCCGGTCACGCCTAGCCAAAGGGCCAGCACCAGCCCGGCCGCAAGGCCCGTAGGCAGGTTCGCGAATAGCCAGGCGGCGCTCACTAGCAGGCCGCCGATTATCCAGCCTATGAGCGGGTAAAAGGCCGAAGCGCGGCGCATCTCACCCGGCGCCACCTTTCCTATGGGGGGCGTCGGCAAGGTGGTGAGGAAGCCGAGGGCTAGCCAGAACGGGCGCGCGAGCATGTTCTAACGATAACCCCGCCGGGATGGAGCAGCCGGCGCATTCTGACCGACTTCCTGGTGGGAGCGCAGGCCTTGTTGCAGCCGGGTGCCGGCTACCGGCCGGCCCTTGCCAGCTTTGACGGCGGGGTCTATCAGAAATACTTTGGGGAGCTCGTCTTATACGACCCCGCCGCCGGGTGAATCACCCTTCGCTAACGCCGGCTTCGTCGAAGGTGGCCATGCCGGCCAGAACCTCCGCCGCCGCGCGCAGGACGGGCATGGCCAGCACCGCGCCGGTGCCCTCGCCCAGGCGCAGGCCCAGATCGAGCAGCGGCTCGAGCCCCAGCGCCTCTAGTTGCCGCGCGTGCCCCGGTTCGACCGAGCGGTGCCCGGCGAACAGGTAACCGCTCAGGTTGGGCTCGAGGCGGGTGGCCAGCAGCGCCCCGGCGGTCACCGGAAAACCGTCCGTGACTACCGGTAGCCCCGCCGCGGCCCCGGCCAGGAGAACGCCCGCGGCCGCGACGATCTCGAGCCCGCCCAGCTGGGCGGCCACCTCCAGCGGGTCGGCCTTGGCGGGGTCGCCCAGCTCCGCCCGCGCCCGCTCGAGAGCTCGGTCCACTACCGCCACCTTGCGCCGGTAGGCTTCGTCCGCCACCCCGGTGCCGCAGCCGGTCACCTCGCTTGCCGGCAGGCCCAGGAGCGCGGCTGTGAGCGCCGCCGCCGCGGTGGTGTTGCCAATGCCCATGTCGCCGGCCGCCAGAACTTCGGCCCCCTCGCTTATGGCCCGGCGGGCGGCGTTCTCGCCGCCCTGCAGCGCCGCCAGCGCCTCGGCGGGGCTCATGGCCGGCTCGCGGGCGATGTTGCCGGTGCCCGGTCGCACCCGCGCCGCCAGTAGTCGTTCGTGGGCCGGGAACTCGGGGCCGTTCACCCCTACGTCGAGCACGTAGACCTCGGCGTTCGCCGCCCGGGCTATCTGGTTGACGGCCGCGCCGCCGGCAAGAAAGTTGAGCACCATCTGCGGGGTAACCTCGGCCGGATAGGCCGAGACCCCTTCGGCGGTCACGCCGTGATCGGCGGCGGCCACCACCACCGCGCCTTTCCCGAGGTGGGGTTTTGAAGTTTGCTGGATTGCCGCCAGGCGCACGCCTAGCTCCTCGAGTCGGCCGAGCGAGCCCGGGGGTTTGGTGAGGTTGTTCTGACGCTCTCGGGCCTTGGCCAACCAAGTGGAATCGATGGGTCTAAGCACGGACATACCCCATACGATAACGCGCCGACCGCACGGCGGGGATGGGGTATACTGCAATGAATCGGAAGTGTAAGGAGGGCAGCTATGGGCCAAAGTGAGTTCTTTATCGATACCGGTATGCTAGACCTATTTCACGAGCTGGCTAAAGGACCGGCTACCGTTCCCGCGCTGGCCGACGCCACCGGACGGCCGGTGGCCCGGGTGGCGCGTGACATCGACCGCCTGCTGAAGCGCGGCTACGTCGAGGTGGTGGGCCGGAAGGGGGAGAACAACGTCTACCGCGGCACGGGTAAGGACATACCCGCTACCGCCGACTCAGGCAAGCACATGTTGGAGCACCTCAAGAAGGGCGTCGACCTGCTCGCGCGCGGTAAGGCAAAAGGCACCATGAGCTCGGGGGTGCTCAAGACCACCAAGGAAAAGGCCAATGAGATCTTCGATCTCATCACCGAACTCCGTGATCGTGTCCGCGCAATCGAGAAGGAAGAGGAACCTGCCGAGGGTTTGCTAGTTACCGTCTTCTTCGGCGCCTGGGTCGAATAGCCCTAAACGGCCCGCGCCGGCAGCGTCACCCGCCCCGCGACCGCCGCCCGGCGGGCGCCGGTGGTCTGGGGCAGCACGTTGGGCAGGTTCAAAAAGCGCAGGTAACCGAGCACCGCAAAGGCCAGCGCCTCGCGGACCATAGGGTCGCGACCCACTTCCTCGAAACTTTTCACCGGCACGGGCAGCCCGTCACGGATCCCCTGCATGAGGGTCTTGTTCTTCACCCCACCGCCGGCCACCCAGACCTCGTCCAGGCCCCTGGGCAGCACGAAGTCGCGATAGGCGTTCACGATGGTGCGGGCGGTAAAGGCGGTAACCGTGGCCAGCAGGTCGGCCCCCCGCAGGCGGCCGACGAAGGCCAGCCGCTCCAGCTTCCAGACCTCGCGGCCGGTCGACTTGGGCGGCGGCTGGCGCAGGTAGGCATGGTCGAGCCAGGCTTCTAGCAGGGCTTCGTCTACCCGCCCCGAGGCGGCGATGCTTCCCTCGGGGTCGTAGGGTTCGCCCAGCAGCGCCGCCGCTTCGTCTATCAGGCAGTTGCCGGGGCCGGTGTCGAACGCCACCACGCCGGCGGCGTCGCGCCCGGGCAGATAGGTCAGGTTGGAGATCCCGCCGATGTTGTGGATGCTGCGGCGCACGCCCTTTTCGCCGTAGAGGAGCAGGTCGGGGTAGGGCACCAGCGGCGCCCCCTCGCCGCCGGCGGCAAGGTCGGCGGGGCGAAAGTCGTGCACCACCGGCGCGCCGAGGGCTTCGGCCAGCCAGCTGGCCTCGCCTAGCTGCCAGGTGAAGGAAGGTGGTTCGTGCCAGACGGTTTGCCCGGCCAGCGCCGCCAGCTCGGCGCGGCCTTTGAAGGGAGCGGCGGCCGCGGCAAAGAAACGGCCCAGGTCGGCGTGCAACAGGCCAAGGTCGCGGGTGCCGGTCTGGCGGTTTTGCTGCGCCAGCCGTACCCGCACGCCCAGGTCTTCCGGGTAGGGCTGGTAGCGGTGTTCGAGAACGCGATGTTCGAGCGCCGGCGGTCTGCCCGCCAGCTCGGCCAGCACCAGGTCGACGCCGTCGGCGCTGGTGCCGCTCATCAGGCCGAGTACCTTCATGATTCGGCGCGCAGCTCGGTTACGAAGTCGTAGCGGTCGCCGCGGTAGTGGCTGCGGGTGAACTCGAGCGGCCGCCCTCCGGGCAGGAAGCTGACGCGCTGGATGTAGAGCACCGGCGCTCCCGGAGCAATGCCCAAAAGCCGGGCCTCTTCTTCGGGGGCCGCCACCGCCCGCAAGCGTTGCAGTGCCCGCACCGGCTGCAGGTTGTGCGACTTCAGGTAGTTGTAAAGCGAATCGCCCACCTCGTTTACGTCGGGCACGAACTCCGCCGGCAGGGTGGCGCACTCGATGGCCATCGGCAGGTCGTCAGCGGTGCGAACCCGGCAAATGCGGGCCACCGCCTCGCCCGGCGAAAGCGAGAGGGCCATGGCCTCTTCCGGGGTGGCCTTGCCCATGCTGCGGCGCACCTGTTTGGAGCCGGGCTCCATGCCGCGGGCGCGCATGTCCTGGCTGAACCCGCTGAGGAACGAAAGCGGCTGCTCGAAGCGCCGCGCCACGAAGGTTCCCGAGCCCTGGC
>JALVWZ010000079.1 GCA_027023115.1 Thermaceae bacterium | reverse complement strand
CTGGCCTCCGCTTCGGGCAGACCGGTGGAGGAGAGCAGCGCCCTTTCCAGGACCTTCATCAGGTCGTCCTCGCCCAGGGCCTTGAGTACGTATACCCGCGCCCGCGAGCGCAGCGCCGGGTTTACCTCGAAGGAGGGGTTTTCGGTGGTCGCCCCGATGAGCGTCAACAGGCCCGATTCCACGTGGGGCAAGAGGGCGTCCTGCTGGGCCTTGTTGAAGCGGTGCACTTCGTCGAGGAAGAGGACCGTAGGCTGGCCTTCCGAGAGCGCCTCCTGCGCCTTGGCCACCGCCGCGCGCACCTCTTTTACGCCGGCGCTGACCGCGCTCATGGCGATGAAGCGGGCGCTCACTCCCTCGGCGAGAATGCGCGCCAGGGTGGTCTTGCCGGTGCCGGGAGGCCCCCAGAGGATCATCGAAGCCAGGCGGCCGTTTTCGAGCATTACCCGCAGGGGCTTGCCGGGGCCGGTAAGGTGCTCCTGCCCCACTACCTCGTCGAGGCTCTTGGGGCGCAGCCTTTCGGCAAGGGGGGCGCTGGGGGTAGCTCGGGTCATCAAGTCAAGCATAACACGGATTACGTAAATAACATAATGATGCCTGCTCACTTAGCACGGCGGCCGGCCGGGTATAGTGGTCACTGATGAAGAAGCTGGTCATCACCGCATTTTTGCTCGCTCTTTCGGCACTGGCGGCCGCACCCGCGCGCCTCGACTACGACCCCAAAGTAATCATGCCCGCCAGCGCACGGCTGCTGGAGCTGACCGCCTGCCCGGTGCCCAGCGGCTTTTGGACGCCGCTGCAGGAAAAGGGTTGGGTTACCGAGTGCTACGTAGCCAGCGGTGACCCGCAGATCTTGCGCCTGGCCATGCAGCTTTCGCTAAAAAAGGCCGGCTACCGGCGTGAGAGCAGCGAGGAGCAGACCCTGGCTGGAACCACCAAGTTTTACATAGAAGTCTGGAAAGCCCCGCCGCGGCAACTTTTTACCGAAACATTTTTGTTTACCGACCAGAACAACGCGGTGTTCTTGATAGCCCACCCGCCGCATTGAGCTTAAGCTATGAAAACGCAACGGCGATTCGAGGCCGCAGGCAGATTATTTATCGTCAGCCTAGCAGCGAAATGACCCTGTGGTAGCGCTAAGTGCGGTTTCCCAACACCCTGTTCAACAGACTCCACCGGGGAAGAGTCCCTTATATTACAAACCACATGCCGCAAGCCACGGGCCAAGGGCCTGCTTGCTTTCCCACATGGTTCGGGCGGACACGTGGGTCCGCCCCTACGGGGGAGATGGCTGCAGGCCGGCGTCTCGTTGTACCACCCAAACTAACAACCGCCGTTCCAGCCAAGCGAGCCTTTAGCTCGCGCGAGCCAGTCCAGACCGACGTACTCTCCGTGGCTCGTGGGGGTCGTAAGAAACAAATGGTGACGACGCAGAGCCCTAATCCCGACCCCTAACTTGGTCCTGGACCCCAGCGAAAGCTGGGGTGACGAGGGAAGATACTCGGGGTGGCGTGAACAACGTGGCGGGCGGTGCGGCTAGGCTTTGCTATTCTATCTATGAATATGGGCCAAATCGGTAAATTCAAAGCTGCCATAGCCGCATTCGCCTACCCTTTGGTCAAGGAAGCGTTGAAGAACGTTCCTGTGCTGGCTCCTGCGGTAGGGCTCGTTGACGCTACCAGGGTAGCGGCGAAAAAGCTGGAGATCGACCCCAACTGGGCCATTCCCCATATAACCGAGGCTCTAGTGTGTAGCGAGCTATCGGCGACTGATAAAGAGACTGTAGCGGTCATGACCATTTCCGCACTTAACCAGGCGGTTCTCGAAGAGGCAGGCTCGACCGCCGGGTATACCCCCGAGGAGTTCGCGGATCGGGCGATGGAGGAAGCGGAAAGGCAGGGGCTCGGCTTTGGCGAGCATAAGGAGCTGGTGAGGCGGTTGATGAAGGCGTTCTTCGAGGCCTACCTGGCCCACGAAGACGTGTTCAACGCGATTGGCCCCGAGAAGTTGGCTGAGGTAACGGAAGAGCTGCAGAGGATAGACCGCGAGCTGGACGGCCGGATATGGGATATCTACCGGAACGCATCTTTGCAAGATGCCTGGCGCAACTCGGTCTATCTTCTCGACGCCTTAGCGCCCGCTGAAAAGATAGGCTTCGAGGCCATCAAGACCAAGGGCGGCGTGCTGAGGTTCGTCGAGACACGAGACTTTTGGGATACCCTGAAGCAGCTAAAAGAGGTAAAAGAGTCGGGCAAGCGGAAGATATTCGTAATGCACGGCGCCGGCGGCCACGGGAAAACGCGGTTGTGGTCGGAGCTGGGCTTGCGGCTGGTACGGGACGGGTGGCGCGGGGGCTTTTTGCGCCCCGGCGCTAGTTTTGACAGCCTGAGCACGATTTTCACGGCAGAGACCCGGCCGCTATTCTTGGTAGTCGATTATGCACTATCCCGCGCGACCGACTTCAAGAACATCATCGACGCCGCCGCCGGCAGTGGTTGGGGCGGTGCGCTGGCTTTGGTTTTGCTCGACCGGCAGGAAGTGAAGTACGTTGAAAATTACCGTAAAGAGCAAAACGACCCCCGGGGGAGCGGCTTTAGGCGCTGGTTGCAAGGGGTGGAAGACGCAGGGCCGGTAAAGTTAAGGGAGCTTACGGAGGACGAAGCCAAAAAAATCTTCTTTGGCGCCTTCGCGGACCTGGAGAAGTTGAACGGGGGCGCAGCTAGCAACGCCGAAGACGTTTGGCGCGGTTACGCCGCTGGTTTGAAAAAGCGCCCCTTGCACCTGGTGCTCTATGCGTACTTGGCGGTGGTGGGGGCCCTGGAGCGCTTTAGCACCGAGGAAGATTTGTTCGAGGCGGCGATCAACTATGAAGTAGGGCACTGGTTACAAGCGATTGGGGTAGAGGGCGATGCGGTGCCGCACTACGAAGGATCGCTCAAGCGACTGGCGGCCGTGGCCACGCTCGCGGGCGCGATGCCAAAGGACGAGGCCCTGCAGCACGCCGGCAGCGGGTGCGTTTTGGAGGGCGAGGCCGAGCACTACGTGGAGCCGGTGAAGCTAAAGGACGCTCTGGCCAAGATGCTCCCGTGCGAAGGTGGGGGAGAATGCATAGGCGCGTTAGAGCCCGACCCGATAGCGGATTACATGCTTAGTGACCTGCTCGAGCAAGATAACTTTGAGTGCTTGATCGAGGCGGCGCTGCCGCCCGAGGGCTTGGCGGACGACGCGCAGTTCTTTGCCCGCGTCAAGCACGTGGCCGACGTGCTGGCGCGTGCATTCAACCAGTCCCAGGCGTATGAAATGCTCCGCCCTGTCTTTGCCAGCCGTGACCCGAGGTATGCCGTGCGGGTTTGGGAAATGATGGAGCGCTGGGAGGGTGGGGGACGGGAAGAGTTGCGGTTAGACCCTAACGCTCCGCTGGTGACGCACGTGCTTTTCCCATTAGTGCTACCCGTGGTTGCCTGGTATGGAAAGAAGCTTAGTGGCAAGTCTATGGGCAGCGCAGAGCGAGCGTATCTATTCTCAGCGGCCGGTAACGCCCTTGCGGCTCACGGTTACTATCGTGAAGCCCTCGAGCCCGCCCAGAAGGCCGCCGAACTCTACCAGCAGCTCGCCGACGAAAACCCCACCCGCTTCCTCCCCGACCTGGCCATGAGCCTGAACAACCTGGCGGGCCGCCTCTCCGACCTCGGCCGCCATCATGAGGCCCTCGAGCCCGCCCAGAAGGCCGCCGAACTCTACCAGCAGCTCGCCGACGAAAACCCCACCCGCTTCCTCCCCGAGCTGGCCACGAGCCTGAACAACCTGGCCACCTTCCTCTCCGACCTCGGCCGTCACCAGGAGGCCCTCGAGCCCGCCCAGAAG